>JBCCOR010000386.1:0-5143 GCA_039025295.1 Acidobacteriota bacterium | reverse complement strand
TCGCGCGGCGCTGGCGGACCTGGGTTTCTAGCCCCCGGCGGGCCTCGCGCCGCGGCGACGGACGCAAAGGTCCGGATCGCCGCAGCGCGCGGCGAAGCCATTGAGGAGCGAAGAGCGATGATATTTTTGCTATCCGTCAAGCTTCGCGCCATCCACCGAGGAACGCAACCGTGGCCCAGCTCACCGTCCGAAATCTCGAAGCCGAGATCGTCCAGGCGCTCAAGATTCGCGCAGTCGAGCACGGTCGTTCCGCCGAGGCGGAGCATCGCGAGATCCTGCGCCAGGCGCTTCGTCCCGCACCAGCGATCCCGATCAAGGACCACCTACTGGCGATTCCCAACGTCGGCCGCGATGCCGACTTCGCGCGCGATCCGGATCTCGGCCAACCAAAGGAATCACCGATGACACCTGCACCGATCAAGCAGACCGCCGCCTTCGAGGACTTTCAGAAGCTCGACCTCCGCGTCGGAACCATCGTCTCCGTCGACGACGTTCCGGGCTCGCACAAGCTCGTGGCACTGACGGTCGACTTCGGCGACCGCACGCGGACCATCCTGGCCGGCATGAAGCAGGAGCGCGACGACCCGCGAGAGATCGAAGGCCAGCAGGCGCTGTTCATCGTGAATCTGGCACCGCGCAAGATGGCGGGCATGATGTCGGAGGGCATGCTCGTCGACGCCGGCTACGAAGACGGCATCACGCCGGTTCTCCTGGGCCCGGAGAAACCCATCCCCGACGGAACGCGGGCGGGGTGAGATGCCGCGCGCACGGCGCGCGCTGAGGCAACAGGATCCGATCTGCGTCAGCTTGAAGAACAGCGAATCCAGGGCAATACGAAACCGAATTTTTTTGCTCCATTCCATTAGGGATTCCAGTACCTGGCAAACGGGCCGCGCACGGGGCCATTCAGCGCTGCCGATTCGCAGTGAATGGCCGGCCGCCATCGCTTGACAAGCGATCTTTCTTGCTGGGAAAGTCGGGCGCATCCATGGCAAAACATCGTCCTGCTTCCTCCAACGCGCGAGTGGCGTCTTCGTTTTCCGGTCCTGCTTTGGTCCTGAACGGGAAAGACCTGACGATCACGGAAGTCGATGAAGTGGCGCGCGCCGGCCGACCGGTGGCGCTCACGGAGGAACCCGACGTTCTGGAGCGGCTTCACGCAGCGGCAGCCATGGTGCGCGACGTCGTCGAGAACGAGCGCCAGCTCTACGGCGTGACCACCGGTTTCGGCAGCGAGGCGAACGTTCCGATCAGCGCTGAGCTCGCGGCCGAATCCCAGTCCAATCTGCTGTCTTTCTTGGCGAGCGGCGCGGGACGAGCGCTCGACGGGGCCCACGTCCGCGCGGCTATGCTCCTGCGCGCGAACGTACTTCTGCAAGGCTCGTCCGGCGTTCGACAGGAGATCGTCGAGCGGCTGGTTCATTTCCTGAACGCAGGCGCGACGCCGGTCGTCTGCGCGCTCGGGTCGATCGGCGCCAGCGGAGATCTCGTTCCCCTGGCCTCGATCGCGCGGGCGATCACCGACCATCACCTGGCACCGCGGGTGATGGTCGAGGGCCGGTGCCTCGAAGCCCGAGATGCGCTGGAGCAATTGGGATTGGAGCCACTGCCCCTGCACCCGAAGGAAGGGCTCGCGATCGTCAACGGGACTTCGTTCTCGGCGGCGATCGCGGCCGGCTGTGTTCACGCAGCGCGCTATCAGGTCGCGCTGGCGTTTGCCGCGAACGCGATGATCGTGCGGGCGCTCAGAGGCCACGACGAGCCCTTCCATCCCTACATTCAGGCGTGCAAGCCTTTTCCCGGCCAGCGGCTGGCGGCACAGATCATGCGACGTCTGCTGGCTCAGGATCCTGAGCCCGAGCCCAGCGACCGGACGCATGTCCAGGATCGCTACTCGCTGCGCTGCTTGCCCCAATATTTCGGTCCGATCGTCGAGGATCTGAGGCGCATCGAGCGTGTCGTCGAGACCGAGATGAACGCCGTCACGGACAACCCGTTGGTCGACGTCGACACCGGCAGCTTCTATCAGGGCGGCAACTTTCTCGGTCAGTACATCGGCATGGCGATGGACGATCTTCGTCGTCTCCTCGGCCTGACCGCGAAACACCTCGACGTGCAGATCGCTTTGCTGGTGGCCCCCGAGTTCAACCACGGCCTGCCCGCCTCGCTGCGGGGAAACCGTGCGTCCTCGGTCAACATGGGGCTCAAGGGCCTGCAGATCACGGGGAACTCGATCATGCCCATGCTGACGTACCTGGGCAATCCGATCGTGCAGCATTTCCCGACCCACGCGGAGCACTACAACCAGAACGTGAACGGGCTCAGCTGGGGCGCGGCCAACCTTGCCGCGCAGTCGGTGGAACTCTGCTCGCATCACACCGCGGTTGCGCTGATCTTCGCCGTTCAGGCCGTCGATTTGAGAGCCTTCACCCTCTTCGGTCACTACGACGGCAGGGCGATGCTCAGCGACGAGGTCTCAGCGCTGTATACGGCCGTCTACGAGACGGTGGGGCGCTCGATGGACGACCGTTCGGCGTTGGTGACCGACGATGCAGACCAATCCTTGGAACTGTGGCTCGCTGCCCTGGCCGAGGATCTTGCTCGCAGCTCCAGCGCCGTGTTCGCCTCGGTCGAAGAGATCGTCGCTCTGCTCGGTGAGCTGCCCACCTAAGTCTCCCAAACGAAGGGCCATGCATCATGAACCTCTGTGAGAACCTCCTCGTCGGTGCCCGCCTCTTCGCTGATCAGGACGCGATTCTCTTCGAAGGCAGCCGCCTGAGCTACGCCGATCTCGAGCGCCTGTCCGGGCAGGCAGCCGGCGTGCTGCGCGCGCTCGGCGTCGAGCGCGGAGATCGGGTCGGCCTCATCATTCCGAACGTACCGGCCTTCGCCACGTGGTACTACGCGATTCTCCGCCTGGGCGCGATCGCGGTATCCGTCAACACCCGGCTCGCCGGCGAGGAGATGGCCTTCATCCTCTCGGACTGCGACGCGCGGATCGCCGTGGGAACCGAAGACGTTCTGGCGTCGCTGCGCGCGCACACGCCCGACTGCGTCGAACGGACGCTCACGGCCTCCGAGAACGGCACCCGATTCGATGGTGAGGCGCTCGCCGCCCAGGCATCCGTCGACGCGGGATGGTGCGTCGACGTGGAGCCCGACGAGCCCGCGACCATTCTCTACACCTCGGGCACCACCGGCTTTCCGAAGGGCGCGACCCTGTCGCACGGCAACGTGCGCGCGACGGTGCACGCCTTCAACCATCTCTGCCACATGGTGCCCGAAGACCGCCTGCTGCTGGCCGTGCCGCTCTTCCACTGCTTCGGCCAGAATGCGCTTCTGAACGCGGGCTTCAACGTCGGCTGCACGCTCGTTCTCCAGCGCGCCTTCGCACCCGACGCGGCCAAGCGACTGATCATGGAGCATCGGGTGACGAAGCTCTTCACCGTGCCGGCGGCGTTCCATCTCCTCTACGACCTGTGCACGCCCGAGGACCTCGCGTCGATCCACTACTACTTCACGGCGGCGGCGAAAATGCCCCTGCAGCTGGCACAGCGATGGCAGGCGAAGTTCGGCCGACCGATCTACGAGGGCTACGGGCTCACCGAGACCGCGCCTTTCGCGAGCTACAACCATCGCCTGCGCTTCGTACCCGGCTCGATCGGTACGCCGGTCGACCTCGTGGATATGAAGATCGTCGATCCTGAAACCGGCGAGACGTGTCCGCCGGGCACGCCCGGCGAGATCGCAATCCGCGGCCCCAACGTGATGCTCGGCTATTGGAACCGCCCCGATGCGACGGCTGACGCGATCCGTGACGGCTGGTTCTTCAGCGGCGACATCGGCGAGACCGACGAACGCGGCTACTTCTACATCGTCGATCGGCTGAAAGACATGATCTCGGTCGGTGGTCTCAAAGTGTTTCCTGCCGAGGTCGAGCGCGTCTTGCTCGATCACGGCGACGTCGACGACGCCGCCGTGATTGGCGGGCACGACGCCATCCTGGGAGAGACGGTCGTCGCCTACGTGGTTCTCACGTCCGACAAGCCCGACGCGGCCGAAGCGATCCGGGGCCACTGCCAGGCACACCTGGCGTCCTACAAAGTGCCGGCGCGGATCGTCTTCGTCGACCAGCTGCCGCGCAACCCATCGGGTAAGGTGCTCAAGACCACGCTGCGCGCGCGCGACCAGGAGGCGCAAGCGGACGAGGCCACGCTGGGCGCAGCCGATCCGGCGCGGCCGGGCCGGGCAGCGCTCGCGGATCTGCCGCCCGAGCAGCGGCACGCGACGCTGCGCGCCTGGGTGCGCCAGGAGACCGCGGAGGCCATGGGCGTCGCCGAAGATACGCTGGTCGACACCGTCGGCTTCGCCGAACTCGGCATGGATTCGATCCACGCGCTCGATTTGAGCGGACGCCTGCAGACGCGATTCGAATTGCCGCTGCCGTCCACCGTCAGCTTCGACTTCCCGACCGTCGAGTCCCTGACGGCGTTCTTGGCGGAGCGGCTCTTCGACCCGGTCGCGGATGCATCGGGTGCACCGCGCGATCCGGTCACAGCGACGGCCAGCGCGGATCCAGCGCTGCACGCCGACGTCGAGCAGATGAGCGAAGATGAGGTGCTCAGCGAACTCATGGGCAACCGCGGCCGATCGGATGACTGAGGAACACGGGCAGATCTCGGCCTTGTCGCCGCTCAAGCTGGCGCTGCTGGCGCAGCGTTCTGCCGAGCGGGATCGCGCCTACGCGGACCTGGAGCCGATCGCCGTGGTCGGCCTGGCCAGCCGGTTTCCCGGTGCGCCGACCCCCGAGACGTTCTGGCAGGCGCTGCACGACGGCCGCCATGCCGTGCGCGCCATCCCCGCGACGCGATGGTCGACCGACAGCCAGGCCGGCAGCGCAGCCGCGCGGTTCTTCCGGTTCGGCTCGTTCCTCGACGACGTCGATCAGTTCGACGCGGGGTTCTTCCACATCGCACCTCGCGAAGCGGCGATGATGGACCCTCAGCAGCGCCTTCTCCTCGAAGTGACCTGGGAGTGCCTCGAGCGCGCCGGCCTGGCACCGGATCGGATCCGCGGCAGCCGCACCGGCTGTTTCGTCGGCATGATGGGCACCGACTATGCCCGTCTGACCACCCGCGATCTC
>JBCCOR010000385.1:0-5143 GCA_039025295.1 Acidobacteriota bacterium | reverse complement strand
CCGAGCGCGGGTGCGGGCAGCGCATCGGACGCGGCGAGGCCGCGGCGGACCTCGAGCAGCCATCGCGCCAGCGCAACGGACGGCGCGCTGTTGCGCTGGACCGTGCTGCGCCGCTCGTCGGGATCATCGGCCAGGGCGAAGAACTGGCGCTTGCCCGAGCGCGTGCGCATCGTTTCTTTGCCGTCGGGTCCGACCTGCGCAATCTCGAGCAGGCCGTTGCGGCGCGCGCCATCGCTGCCGCCGCGCGCCGCGCCGCGATGCGCCTGATGCCAGGTGACGCGCGCGGCGTCGCCGATGGGCGGCGCGTCGCCGCGCAGCATCGGACTCAGATCGCGTCCGCGGAAGGTCTCCGGCACGGGCAGGCCGAGCAGCGCGAGCACGCTCGGGGCAAGATCGAGGCTCGAGGTGCGTCCGGTCACGACGGTGTTCGCCGGCACGCGCCGCGGCCAGACGACGCCGGCGGGCACGTGCAGGGTGACGTCGTAGAGATGGCGGCCGTGCCCCCAGTAGTTGTGCTCGCCGAGGCTCTCGCCGTGATCGGCGAGAAAGACGATCAGCAGATCCTCGTCGGGGACGCGCGCGCGCACGCGCTCGAGCAGTCTGCCGACGACCTCGTCGACGAAGGCGATCTCGGTGTCGTAGCGATCGATCGGCGGCGCGCGGCGGCCCTGTTTCGGATCGATCCCGAAGCGCGCGGCGACGGTCTCCTGCAGCACGTAGGGCGCGTGCGGCTCGGTGTAGTGCGCCCAGACCAGAAACGGATAGGCGGCGCGGTCGTCGTCGAGATGGGCGTCGACCCAGTCGGCGGCGGTGGTGGTGAGATGGGCGCCGTTGGCCTCGCTGTTGAACATGCCGAACCAGCGCTTGTGGGTGAACACCTCTTGGTAGTCGTCGAAGTGCTCGCTCAGGCCGGAGAGCTCATCGCGCAGCGTCCAGTTGCCGACGAACGCGGCCGTGCGGTAGCCGCGGCGCGCGAGCGTCTTCGAGAGCGACGGCAAACCGGGACGCATGCGCAGGCCGTTGCGGCTGGTGCCGTGCTCGTGCGGATGCAGGCCGGTGAAGAGCGACACCATCGACGGCGCGGTCAGCGGCTCGGGCACGCGCATGGTCTCGAAGCGGACGCCGCGGGCGAGCAGCGCATCGAGATGGGGCGAGGTCGGCCGTTCGTAGCCGTAGCTGCCGAGATGATCGGCGCGCAGGGTGTCGATCGAGATGATCAGCACGTGCGGAAAGCGTCGCTGGGCCTCGGCGTCGGGCGCGACGAGCAGGCCGGCGAGAACGAGGAGGACGAGAGCGGCGGAGGAGGACAGGCGCATGGTCGGCAATCTCGGAGCGATTTCGCGAATCGGAGCGCGCAACTTACCGCGTGCAGCGCGGCTTGTCACCCGGCCCAGCGCCGCATCACCGTCTCGAGCGGCCCGCGCGCGAAGCGGCGCGACCACAGCCGCGCGCCGACGACGGCGAGGCCGCAAAATACCAGCGACGCGACGAGGACATCGGCGCGCGTGCGTCCGCCGAGCCAGCCGAGGGCCTCGAGCGTCCCCATGCCGACGACGATGTGCGCGACGTAGAGCGTGAGCGCCTGGCGACCGGCGGGGGTCAGCCAGCCGAGTACGCCGGCGCGCGCGAGCGGTTCTGCCAGCCGCAGGCACGTGCCGATGGCGAGCGCGGCGGCGGCCAGGCCGGCGATCACGTAGAGCGGCATCGGCGGAATGGGCGCGGTGGTGGTGATCAGCGCCAGCTCGGCGTCGACCGTCGCCGCGGCGCGGGTGAGCAGCGCAGCCATCGGTTCGACAACGACGAGCGTCACACCGCCGACGAGGATCAGGCGGCGCTGCACGGCGCGTTCCGCCAGCGGCAGGCGGGCGAGCACCAGGCCGAAAAGCAGGAAGGCGAGCCACGGAATCAGCGGATGCCAGCCGTTGAAGACGAGATTGCGCACGAAGCCGCGCGGCGTCCAGAAATCGAGATAGGTGTAGTCGGCCCAGCGCCAGCCGGCGTCGTAGTCGAAGAGCATGAGCAGACCGACGAAGAGGAGCGGCAGGAAACCGATCAGCCCGACGAGCCAGGCGGTCGACGCGCGCAGCACGAGCACGCCGGCGACGAAGTAGAACGCGTAGTAGTGCAGGATGTCGGCCGGAAAGATCAGGCTGTTGAGCATGCCGAGCGCGAAGAGAAACGCGGCGCGCCGCAGCGTGACGACCACGGTGCGCGCGTGTTCACCGCGCGCGGCCGCCAGCCCGAGTCCGACCCCGGCGAGCACAACAAACGTCGCCGCCGCCTTGCCCTGCAGCGGTTCCATCAGCCACCGCAGCAACCCGTCGTCGTTCTCAGCGCCCATGACGATCGTGAAGTTGACGATCACCATGCCGACGAACGCGGCGAGACGGGCGAGATCGAGGCCGTGGAGGCGCGGCGGGCGCGGTGAGCTGCTGGCGGACGGATCGGACATCGGCGGCGCGTCGCGTCAGCTGGGCGCGGCGTTGCGGGCCAGCTGGTCGAGCGTATTGACGAGCTCGTCGCGGAAAGCGCGGTAGGCGGGCAGGGCTTCGAGCGGACTGTCGTCTTCAATGTATTCAGCCACCTGCTGTCGCAGCATAAACAGTTGACGCTTTAGCTTCTTGCGTGCCCTTCCTTTCATCAGGTCTACAGCTCGAAGTTGGCTGGCTTCTTCCCACCAACGCTCTCGTAGGCGCTCACTGAACGATCGCCGTCTCGGCCTTCTGCCGGTCTTGGATAGTATGCATTGATGTAGCTGACCACGCTACCTCTCGCAGCGACCGTCTGACCATTCTGTACTCGCCACCCTTGATGCACGGGGCGCAGAACCAAAGAGTTGATCCACGTACTTCGCTGACCCTCTTCATTCGCCTGATCTGCTGCTGCACTCTCGACGAGCACATTCTGACGATCTGCAAATAGCAGGGAATCTCGATCGACATGAGAAGCAATGACCGACGAATGCGTGCTGAAAATGACCTGCCGAAGCGGATTGTCCTGACCAACAGGCCAGAACGGATCGACAGCCTGATCGATCAGCACGTTCATGACCGCTTCGATGCGTTCGGGATGAATGCCATTCTCCGGCTCTTCGAGACATAGCACCGTCGACGCTTCCTGATCGAGTCCGAACACGGTCAGCGCCAAGAAACGCAGGGATCCATCGCTAAGCGCCGTCGTCGAGAATTCTGCACCGAGCCTGTCGCGCAGCACAAAACGATACACGCGCCGCACCGTGTCACGCTCGACGCGCACACTGTCCACGTCGTCGAGAATCTGCGCCAGTCGATTGGCCACCTCAGCGTACACGCGCGCTTCATCGTCCAACTGCGCCAGGCGATAGAGCGCCGCAGGCATCCGTGATCCATCGTCACCGAGATAGGAAGGGCCGTTGAAAGTCGCAGCGCAACGAAGCGCCGATGGTTCGAGATGGAGAGTACGCCATGCGCGCATGTCGTTGCGCACCAGCACCGCCGTGCTGGCTGCATCAGCACGCTGTGCTGAAGACAGCACCGTTCGCGGCAATTGCCCCATCGGAAAGCCTGACGGTCTTTTGTCATCGTTCTCGTCTTCGACAGGATCAGCATGCAACAAAATCTCTGCAGCCGATTCGGAACGATCGGTTTCGATGAAGGGTTTCGCGCGATGTACCGTACCGTGCTGCAGACTACGACGCCAGTCCGAACCGTGGTCAAATCCGATGCGGCTGACCATGTCGCGCTGAGGAATGGCTACGAGGGTTTCTTCCTCGAGTTGCAGTCGATGACGATCGCGATCATCGAACCAAGACATCTCGATGGCATACGTCAACAGGGTCTGATCGGTACGCGCAAGCTGGTTGAACGCGTCATAGCCTTCAGCTGGGATGAGAAGATCGCATTCGAAGCGCATGCGCCGATCACCGCCATGCGTGAACAGATCGGAGACGTCGTCACAGCGCATCGCCTGTACGGCCTCGACGAACGGCTTGTCGGCGAGCAGCGAGAGAAAGCGAATCGCGTCGAAGATATTGCTCTTGCCGACGCCGTTGGGACCCGCGATGCAGGTCAGCGGACCGAAGCGAATCTCGGTGTCGACGAGGTTCTTGAACCCTTGGACGTGCAGTCGTAGCAGCATGATGCCTCCATCATCGCATCGATGCCGCGCGCGCGCCTACCGCGCCGCGATCAGCCGCGCCGCCGCGCGGTCGGCGGCCTCCGGGCCGTGGGCGTGACGCACGAGCAGGAGGCCGTCGATCACCGCGACCGCGGCCTCTGCCTCGGCCCGGCGCGCGTCGTCGGGCAGATCGAGGCGCAGCATGAGCGCCCCGATCCACGCCTCCATCAGGCCCGGCACCAGCTGCGCAAACTGCGCGACGCCGCGGGTGGCGAGACCGACGATCTCGAAGAAAATGCGAAACACCGGATCGGCGCCCGGCGAGGCGATCACCGGCCAGGCCATGCGCAGCAGATCGACGTGGTCGCGCGCCGGCTGTGCGAAGGCCGCTTCGAGCACCTTCTCGAGGCGCGCGCTGTGCGCTTCGATGACCGCAACGATCAGCGCCTCTTTGTTGGGGAAGTAGTAGACGATCGTGCGATCGGGCAGGTCCAAACGCTTCGCCACGCGGCCGAAGGTCAGGCCGCCGATGCCGATTTCCAGCGACGCGTTGACGGCGGCTTCGAGGATGTCTTCGCGACGGTGCTTGTATCCCATCGCCGCTCAACCTATCGGATCGCCGCACCGCCCGACCAGCGCAGCCTGCGCGCACTCAGCGCGCGTCGACCGCGGCCTTCGGCGTCTCGCTCGTGGCGAGCAGGGCGAGCAGGATGGCGCCGACGGTGACCAGGATCAGCGCGGGATAGATGCGGTCGTCGCCGGCCGCGCCGGCCGGGAACCAACGATCGAAGAAAAGCGTCGCCAGCATGTCGAGACACAGCGCCGGCGCGGTCAGCGCCACGCCCGCCGCCGGACGCCACGCGCGCGGCGTGCCCATCGCGCGCAGCAGCAGCGCGATGCCGCCGTAGGTGGCCAGTCCGCCCACGGCGAACCACAGCGCGAACGTCGTCAGCGCGCCGCCAGGCTCGTGCCCGGCCGGCCAGAAGACGCGGAAAATCCAGAGGAAGAGCGCCCAAGCCACCACGGCCACGCCGGCGAACACGGTCAT
>JBCCOR010000384.1:0-5145 GCA_039025295.1 Acidobacteriota bacterium | reverse complement strand
GTCGATCTTGCCGTCCTCGAGCATCTGCTCGAGCAGTGCGGCCAGATCACCGGCCGGCGCCTCGGCGCCCGGCTCCTCACCACCCGGCGGCGGAGCACCACCCGGCGGGGGCGCACCACCCTCCGGCGGCGGAGCACCACCCGGAGGCGGCGCGCCACCAGCGGGGGCCTCGGCAGCCGCTTCTTCGCCCGCGCCGCTCGCGATCTTCGCGAGCTCGGCGAAGAAGTCGCCCATGGTCGAGTTCTCGTCGAGGTCCATACCCAGGGCCTTCATCGCCTCCAGGCCTTCCTCACCCATCACGTCGACGAGCTTCTGATCCAAGAAACCTTCACTTGCGCCATCGTTCCCCGTCGCACCGGTTTCGTCGACGCCGGTGACGCCGTTGTTCTCATCGACGTTGGTGAACGAGTCGTCGGTGCCCGTGGCGCTGATGCTGTCGGGCTGGTTGAGCTTCTCAGCTTGCTGCTGCTGCTGATTCTGCTGGACCTGCTCCTGCTGCTGCTGCTGGATGCGCTCTTGCTGCTGGCGCTGAACCTGATCGTTGTTGCCGGGACCCTGAACTGGACCTGCCATGGTGGGACTCCTTTGACAAATACTGTCGTCGTTGGCTCTTGCATATGCCCACCGCGCGGCGAGCCGGTTGAATGCGCGGGGGTTTTTGTTGAAGGCCGCGCGCACATGGCGCGGTCCTGGAACACCCGATAATGGTGATGGCTACTGCAGCATGGTTTCGATGAGCATGTTCGTGAGCTGTTCGCCGCCGACGGGCTGGAGGACCAGCATGGGATTGTCGTCGAGCACCTTCTTGAGGCCCTCTTTGCCCGTGACCTCGTCGACGTGCGGGGCGTCACCCGCTTCCGAGAGGTCGTGGTAGCGAACTTCCTGATACAAAAATCGTGGGTTGCGGTCGCCGCAGAGCTGGAACGTTCGCGCTTCGACGTGGCGCGCCGCCAGGGCGGTGGGGGCGTAGTCGATACGAATCCAGGTGTTGGAGATCCACGCGGCGAGCGCGTCGCGGTAGTCGTCGGCGATGCGCAGGCTGCCGTCGGCTTCTTCCTGCACGTAGCCCGATTTGACCAGCATGCGGACGATGAGCTTGCTGCCGATCGCGGCTTTATCGCCCATCGACCGACCGACGAGGTCGTTGACCTGGTCCTGCGTGATCACCGCGTCGGGGGCCGCGCCGAGGCGTGCCCAAAAGACCCGCAGCGTGTCGGCGATGCGCCGCTGGATCACGGTCTTGGTCTGCTGCTCGTCGACGTCGTGGCCGCCGAGCAGGTTGAAGAGGTAGTGCACCCAGGTCGGCAGGCTGCGCGGGACGTCGATCGAGATCTGATCGTTGTCGGCGTCGATGATGCCCATCGCCGCGTAGTTGTCGACCTGATAAAGATTGATGTGCTGCGACGGATAGCCTGGCTGATGCAGGCCGTAGGACAGAACGGCGTGGGGCATCGCCATCAGCTGCAGGCCGAGGAAGTGCTCGCTGGCCTTGCCGGGAATCGGCAGCAGTCCGCGGTCGACGAGCAATTGCGCAACGGCGGCGCTGCTGCGATCGGGCGGCTGTGCGTCGGCGACGAACGTCGCGAGATGACTGTCTTCGCTCGGGTTGATCAAACCGTTCTGCTGCATCCACGCCAGTTCGGCGCGGGACACGCTCACGGTCGACGACAGCGCGCTGCTGGCGCTGGTTGATTTGTTTTCCACTGTGACGGTCGCTGTAGACATCACGCGGTACCCAAAGACGAAGAAGGTTGAGGATCAAGCCGAGAATAAGTTCTTGCCCAGCCTAGAGAGCAAGCGTCGTGCCATGTAGGCGTCGACGCGCGCATCCTCGGTTTTCCTGGTGCTTGTGCGCCTGCGTGACCGGGTTGATAAGGGGAGTGGCGAAAGGAACAGGGGAACAATTCCCGTTTTGTGGTTTCTCTGGCCCTCAGCTTAGGCGCTGTCTTCTTCCTGGACGCCGAGTGCCTTCATGCGTCGGTAGAGCGTCGAGCGGCCGATGCCGAGCTTCTCGGCGGCGGTCGAGGTGTCGCCCTGAGAGCGGATCAGCGCCCGGCCGATCGCTTCTTTCTCGGCTTTCTCGAGCACGTCCTTGAGCGTCTTCGGACGGCGGTCGAGATTGCCGGTGACCGCGGGCTGCAGATGGGTCGACTCGAGCAGCTCGCCGTCGCCCAGGAAGAGCACGGAGCGCGCGATCTCGCGCTGCAGTTCGCGGATGTTGCCCGGCCAGCGGTAAGCCTGCAGCGCGTCCATGGCCGACTGCGAGATGCCCGCGATCGAGACGTTGAGGCGCGAGGCCTCGCGCAGCAGGAAGTGGGCGGTGAGGTTGGGGATATCGAGCGGTCGATCGCGCAGCGCCGGCAGATGGACCACCCAGCCGGCGATCCGGTGGTAGAGATCGGCGCGGAAGGTGCCGCTGCCGACCATGCTGTCGAGATCGCGGTTGGTGGCCGAGAGCACGCGCACGCGCGCCGAGCGCGGCTGCTTGCTGCCCAGACGATAAACCTCCTGTTCCTGCAGCACGCGCAGGATTTTGGCCTGGGTCTCGAGCGCCATGTCGCCGATCTCGTCGAGAAAGAGCGTGCCACTGTCGGCGAGTTCGAATTTGCCCGGGCGCGCATCGACGCCGGTCGCCACCGCCTGCTCGATGCCGAAGAGCTCCAGCTCGAGCAGATCGCGCGGCAGGGCGGCGCAGTTGAGGGCGATGAATTTGTCCTCGTCGCGGCCCGAGGCGGTGTGGACGTAGCGCGCCAGGACCTCCTTGCCGGTGCCGGACTCGCCCTGGATCATCACGCCGACGTCGCCCAGCGCGACGCGCGCCGCCTGCTCGTAGATCTTGCGCACCGCGGGCTCGATGGTCGGCGGCGCGGGCAGCGGCGGCGGACCGATCTGGGGCGTGCGCCGCGGCGGTCGCGGCTCGCCGAAGCCGCGGCTGCGGCGGTCGCCGAGCGCGATCAGCTGCTGGCAGGCGGTGATCACCGGCGCGTAGAGGGTTGCCAGCGAGGGCGGATAGAAGCTGGCGGTCACGGCCACCCGGCCGTCGCTGCGCTCGACCGTCTCGACCTCGTGAACCGGCGGATTGGGAATGGTCGCCGAGAAGGTCTGTACGGGACGCTCGGGGCCGCCGGTGGTGACCGTCACCGAGACGCACGAGAAGCTGCCGAACAGCGCGGCGCCGACCGCCTCGGCCATCTCGATCGACGTGGTGCCGTTGACCATGCGCTCGAGCAGCTGCGGCAGCTGCTTGAGGGTGAAGTCCTCGAGCGCGCTCGACGAGATGGTCGTCCGGCTGCTGCGCTGGCCGAAGGGATTGCCGCTGGCGGGTGCCTTCGGGACCGGCTTCGCCGCGGTCGGCAGCATCAGGGCTGGCTCGGTGTCGCCGTCGCGCACCTGCTCGATGTGGATCACCACGCTGCCGAGGGCGATCTGCTGACCGGGTGCGACGTCGGCGGCTTCGCGGATGCGGCGCCCGTCGACGCGGGTGCCGTTGCTGGAGCCGAGGTCTTCGATGGTCAGTCGGTCGTCCTCGACCGTGATCACGGCGTGGCGCCGCGACACGGTGGGATGGCTGAGCTGGATGCGGCAGGACGGATCGGCGCCGACGGTGTTGTCACCGGGTTCGAGCGGCTGCTTGATCGTGCGCTGGCCGATGGTGCAGTGAAGGCGGAAAACCATGGTGATCGCGTGCTCGGAGTGACATCGTCGGCCGCCGAAACGATGGATCAGGGCGTGAAGGGAGTGGGGATGCGGCTGGCCCATGCGGCGGAGGCCGCAGATCGGTCTGCGATTGTACCGGATCCGCCGAACGACGAAACCCCCGCGTGCGGCGGGGGTTCTGATGCGGACGCTCCGGGGCTCAGGCGCGCGGGGCGGATGCCCGCACGCCGACCGGTGTTGACGACGGTACTGCGGTCGGCAGCGCGTCCGGCAGCGTTTGGTCGTCGAGCCAGCGCGCTTCGAGCTGATCGGCCCAGGCGCGCAGATAGCGTGCCGCGTGATCGCGGCTGCGCGGGTCGATCGTCCGGCGGACGTCGTCGGGCAGCCGGCGCAGGATGCGCGCGTCCGACAGGCGCTCGAGATGGCCGAGATCGTCGCGGGTCAGCCCGAGCTCGAGCAGCGCGCCGACCACGTGATCCATCGGATAGCCGCTCGTCGGACAGTAGTCGCGCACCTGCTGATGCCAGTCGCCGGCCTTCTCGAGCGCCCGGGCGTGGATCTCGGCCGCCGACAGCCGCGTGACCGTCTGCGCGAGATGGCCGCAGTTGCAGGCGCCCATGTGGGTCCAGCGGTAGCGGGTGGCGCCGTCGTCGAGGCGGCGCGCGGTGTGCCGGAGGGCGGCGATCAGGTCGGGATGGGGGCGTGCCATGGCGGTCTCCGGTGCAAGAGGATGGCGGCGAGTGGACGACGGCGGGCGATCGACGGACGGATGTCTACCCTTCGAGCGTACAGCGATGCGGCTCGATCGGGGTTTCGCGTCCAGGCGGCGTTCGGATCCGCGTCACTGTGCCGCGCCGTCGAGCGCGCGGGTGGGCTGGACCGCCGCGCTGAAGTACACCGCGTTGACCAGCAGGCGCTCGGCGCCGCGGAAGAAGCCGCGGAACGCGGGCGCGTCGGCGAGCCGGACGACCAGGCCGCCGCCGCTGCGCTGCGCGGTCATCGACGGCGTGCCGGCCAGGCGCGCGGCGACCTCGGGATGGGCGTAGCCGCTGCGCACGGGCTCGGCCGCGTAGGCCGCGACCACGCCGAACGGATCGGGATGCGGCGGCAGCGGCTCGGCGCCGCGGCGGAAGACCGGCAGCGGCGTGTCGCGCACGCCGTAGGCGAGCGGATGCGTGAGGTCGACGTCGGCGTCGAGGATGGCACCGCCGAGCACGCGCGCGTCGCGCAGGGCGCGGTAGTCGCCGTAGGGCTGCCGCGCCGGCGCCGGGTCGTCCGCCGCCGTCGCGCTGCCGCGGTCGCCCTTCGCCGACTCGCCGCCGCGCGGCGCGAGCACGCGGCGGTCGACCCACGACGTCGCGCCGCGCACGGCGATCAGGACGCCGCCGCCGTCGGTCCAGCGCGCGAGCCGCTCGCCGAGCGCGTCGCCGTCCGCGAGCCAGCTGTAGCGGCCGTCGGGCAGCACGATGTGGGTGTAGCGATCGAGAT
>JBCCOR010000383.1:0-5149 GCA_039025295.1 Acidobacteriota bacterium | reverse complement strand
CGCGATCACCCGATCGAGCGGCGGCGCGTAGCGCCACGCGACGTGCAGCGCCGCGAACGGCGGCGGCTGCGCCTGGCACGCGCCGCACAGCGGGTGCGCCGGCGACATGCCCACGATCACGCAGCCGCACGTGCGGCACGCATCGCCCCGCGCCGACTGCGCCGCCGGTTCGAGATCGCGATGACAGCGGTCGCACAGGCCCATCTGCGCCGCCGCCTCGGCGCCGAGGGGTGCATCGCACGCCAGGCAGCTGTGCGGCAGGAGCGCGTGCAGCCACGCGCGCAGGCGCGTCACGACGCACCTCGCGCGCAGACGTAAACACACGCGGCGCGGCGTGCGTATACCTCGGCGGAAAACCTTCGTCTCGACGGCGGAGCGGTGGGCAAAGCGCGTCGATTCTGCCAGACTCGGCAGCGTTGCCGCCCGCAGCGGCGCAGCGCACAGGCACACGCCAGCCCCCCATCCCCCGATCGATCCGCCCGCATCCGCGCAGAGGAGTTCGTCATCATGCTCACATCATCGCCGCTGTCGCGCGTCCGCGTCGCGCTTCTGATCGTCCTCGCGCTGCTGGCGCTCGCGCCCGCCGCCTCGGCCCAGTACATCACCCTCGGCATCTCCGCTGGCATCGGCGGCGCCGACGAGATCGACGGGCCGGGCAGCGTCGAGATCGATCCGGGCTTCGACAACCTCGGCATCCAGCTCTCGGCCGCGTTCGAGACCACACCGCGCAACGGCTTCGTCATCCGCCTCGGGCAGTTCGACCTGGAAAGCGACATCGACGGCGTCGGCGATCTCTTCGACAGCGAGCTCACCTACGCCACCGTCGCCGGCTTCTACAAGTTCAGCGAGAGCTACTACAAGTCGGGCCTCTTCCTCGGCGTGGGCTACTACGACCTCTCCGGCGAACGGGCGATCGACGACGAGAGCGGCGCGGGTCTGACCTTCGGCGTGACGGGCGATTTCCCGATCAACCAGCGCCTCGGCGTGGCGATCGAATTCGCCGGACACGCGACCGATCTCGACACAGCCGACGTCTTCATCACCGGCCACGTCGGACTGACACTGCGTTTCTAGCGACCCAGAGGGGGCTTCTAGCCGCTCAGCGCGCGGCGCGCGCCGCCGCGATCTCCTCGTCGATCGTCGCGCGGACCGCGGGATCATCCCAGTTCGTCACGCCGACGAAGGTGTGGACGACGCGGCCGTCGACGAAAAGGTGCGTTTCCGGCAGCTTGCTCGTCCGGAAGCGCTTGGCGATCGTCCAGTCCTCGTCGTAGAGCTGGTCGTCGGGACCGCGCTGCATCGACTCGCTGAGGAACATCTCGACCTTCTCGCGCTCGTCGGCGACGACGATCGGGACGATGTCGAGATCGGGACGATCCACCGCCAGGCGGTAGACCTGCGGCAGTTCCTCGAGGCAGGGAATGCACCACGTCGACCAGAAATGGACCAGGCCGGTCGCGCCGTCGGCGGCGGCGGCCAGCTCGACCGCGGTGCCGTCGTGCGACAGCAGGCTGCCGGGCGGCAAGGGCTCGCTGCCGTCGCCGCGCGGCCAGAAGAGCGCGGCCAGGGCCAGGACGGCCACCACCACGACGCCGATCGTCGCCTGACGCGACAGCGCCGGCGGCGGCGCGGGTTCAGGGGTCGGCGGTGGGGTGCTCGAAGCGGGCGGTGCGGACTCGTCGTGCGGCGCGCTCATGATGCAGAAACCATACAACGATTCCGCCGGGCGCTGGGCGCCACGCGCCGGGCGCCGGGCGCCACGCGACGCGCGGGCGTCCACGCAGACGGCTTTCGATAGACTGGAGGTCTTATGTCTTCGCAATCCATTGAAGAACGCAATCCTTTCGCCAGCCATCCGCGCGTCTGGCTCGTCGGCGTGCGCCTGCCGGGCCAAACCGCCGACGAGGTCGACGAGCATCTCGACGAGCTGGCCGAGCTCACCGCCGCAGCCGGCGGCAAAGTGGTCGACCGCGTCGTCCAGCGCCGTACGCAGCCCGATCCCGCAACCTTCATCGGCCGCGGCAAGGCCGCGGAGCTCACCGACGAGCTCAAGGTCAACGAGGTCGAGGTGCTGCTTTTCGACGACGACCTGAGCGCGAGCCAGGTCAAGGCGCTCGAGAAGATCACCGAGGTGGTCGTGATCGACCGCAGCGGCCTGATCCTCGAAATCTTCCACCAGCGCGCCCACACGCGCGAGGCGAAGACGCAGGTCGAGCTGGCGCGCATGCGCTATCTGCTGCCGCGGCTGACGCGGCGGTGGAGCCATCTCTCGCGCCAGGCGGGCGGCATCGGCGTGCGCGGCGGCGAGGGTGAATCGCAGCTCGAGGCGGATCGCCGGATGCTGCGCCGGCGGATCCAGCGCCTCGAGAAGGACCTCGCGGCGATCGAGAAGACGCGCGCGCTCCAGCGCCGCGGACGCCGTCGCGGCCACGCCCGCCAGGTCGCGCTCGCCGGCTACACCAACGCCGGCAAGTCGACCCTGTTCAACCTGCTGACCGACGCCGGCGTCTTCGTGCAAGATCAGGTCTTCGCGACCCTCGATGCGAAGCTGCGGCGCGGTCATCTGGTGAACGGGCACGAGGTGATCTGGGCCGACACGGTCGGCTTCATCCGCAAATTGCCGCATCACCTGGTGGCGTCGTTCCGCAGCACGCTCGAGCAGGTCGCGAGCGCCGACATCATGCTCCACGTGGTCGACCGCAGCCATCCGGCGTGGGCGGTGCACGAGGAGGTCGGCGGCGAGGTGCTCGAGGAGCTCGGCATCGAGCCGCGCCAGGTGCTGCGGGTCTACAACAAGATCGACCGCCTGGAGGACGCGCGCGCAGGCGTCAACGGCGACGCCTGCTGGATCTCGGCCGAAACCGGCGCCGGCGTCGACGCGCTGCGCACGTGGATCGCCCAGCATCTCGGCCTCGACGACGTCGGCGCCGTGGGCGACGCGATCGTCGACGAGTACCTCGGCCAGGGCGCCACCCTGGCCGACAGCGCACCGAGCTGAGCGTCGGCCGCCGGGCCGGTCGTTGACAGGGTCCCGGCGGTCTCGCTATAGTTCGCCGTCCGCGGCAGCGAGCCGATTCGCCCGCCGTCGCGTCATCCCAAGCGTCCACTGCGACGCAGCCTTCGTGGGGCCGTAGCTCAGTTGGGAGAGCGCCTGAATGGCATTCAGGAGGTCGTCGGTTCGATCCCGATCGGCTCCACCACTTTCCGAACGCCGCCTGCTGAGGGCGGCGTTTCGCGTTTCAGGCGCTTCTTTCTCGGCCCTCCATGCTGTTCAACTCGATCGATTTCGCCGTCTTCCTGCCGATCGTCTTCGCGCTGTACTGGCTGATCGGCAGCGCGCGCCCCCGGCTGCAGAACGGCTTCCTGGTGGCCGCCAGCTTCCTGTTCTACGGCCTGTGGAGCTGGACGTTCCTGCTGCTGATCGTCGCGAGCATCGTCACCGACTACGCGGTCGGGCGCGCGCTCGGGTCGGCCGACGATCGGCGCATCCGCTGGGGCCTGCTCGGCGCGAGCCTGGCGGTCAATCTGGGGATGCTGGCCTTTTTCAAGTACGCCAACTTCTTCATCGAGAGCTTCGCCGCCACGTTCTCGTTCTTCGGCGCGCCGCTGCGGCCGGAGACGCTCGACATCGTGCTGCCGGTCGGCATCAGCTTCTACACCTTCCAAACGCTGAGCTACACGATCGACGTCTACCGCGGGAAGCTGGCGCCCACGCGCGAACTGGCGGCCTTCGCCGCGTTCGTCAGCTTCTTCCCGCAGCTGGTCGCCGGCCCGATCGAGCGCGCGACGCATCTGCTGCCGCAGTTCCTGAGCCGGCGCACGTTCGACCGCGACGCGGCCGCGGACGGCCTGCGCCAGATGCTGTGGGGCCTGTTCAAGAAGATCGCGATCGCCGATCCGATCGGCGTGTACGTGAACATCATCTTCGACCGGCCCGAGGCGCACGGCAGCAGCACGCTGCTGCTCGGCGCGGTGTTCTTCGCGATTCAGATCTACTGCGATTTCTCCGGCTACTCCGACGTCGCCATCGGCTGCGCGCGCCTGTTCGGCCTCGATCTGCGACGCAACTTCGCCTTTCCGTACTTCGCCCGCGACGTGGCCGAGTTCTGGCGTCGCTGGCACATCTCGCTGTCGACCTGGTTCCGTGACTATCTCTACATTCCCCTCGGCGGCAGCCGCGGACGCACCGCGCAGACGGTGCGCAACGTCTTCGTGATCTTCCTCGTCAGCGGCCTGTGGCACGGCGCCAACTGGACCTTCGTCGCCTGGGGCGCGCTGCACGCGCTCTACTTCGTGCCGCTGCTGCTGCTCCAGCGCAACCGCAGCCATTTGGACAGCGTCGCGCAGGGACGCTGGCTGCCGTCCGCGCGCGAGACGCTGCAGATGCTCACCACGTTCGGGCTGACGAGCCTGGCCTGGGTGTTCTTCCGCGCCGAGGACCTCTCGGGCGCCGTGGCCTACTTCGCGGCCATGGTGCGCACGTCGCCGCTGCAGATGCCGGCTGTTGTGCTCGGCAACGGAACGATCTGGACACTGTATGACGATCCCACCATGCTTCTGCTGACGGCGTTCTTCCTGCTCGAGTGGTTCGGACGCGAGAGCCGCTACGTGCTCGACGGCACCGTCCACCGACTGCCGGTCGCGCTGCGCTGGTCGGTCTATCTGGCGCTGCTGTTCGTCATGTTCTTCTCGAGCCGCGAAACCCATCCGTTCATCTACTTCCAATTCTGAATCGTGATTTCGTTCCTGACCCGCGTCGCGCTCTTCGCGCTCGTTCTCGCCGCCGCCTACGGCGCGCTGGCGCACGGGGTCCGGAGCCGCACCCCGCCCGACGACGGCACGGCCCGGCAGTTCGTCCAAACGCTGCGCGCCAAGCACATGCGCGCGGAGGGCCTCGATCAGCCGGCGCTGCTGTTCGCGGGCGGCTCGAACCTGCCCTACGGCATCCACAGCGACGTGATCGAACAGGGCCTGCAGGTGCCGGTCGCCAACTTGGGCATGAACGCCGGCCTGGGCCTCGACTGGATCCTGAACGAGGTGCGCCACTTCGCGCAGCCGGGCGACGCGGTGGTGCTGTCGCTGGAGTACTTCATCGGCGACGGCGACTACAAGCTGGCGCGGGTGTCACCCGACGGCCGCCAGGTCGCCT
>JBCCOR010000382.1:0-5164 GCA_039025295.1 Acidobacteriota bacterium | reverse complement strand
GGTCGGCCTCGACCGCGGTCGCCTGGGCGTCGATCATCAGCATGCGCAGGGCGATGCCGTCGTCATCCGCCGGCGGCACCTCGAGCCACACCTTGCCGGCGCGGCGGTCGACGTGGACGGTGACGAAGCCGTCGAGGCGGGTCGCGTCGGCGAGCTTCTCCGCCAGAGGCGGCAGCGCACCATCGTTCTTCTTGCCGCCACCGGACTCAGCGAACGCTGCAGCGCCGGCCAGCATCATCAGCCCGAGGCCGACGATCAGGCCGGCGCGCAGCCGTAGACGCGCCGGGCGCGGAGGAGCGGACGTCGAGAGGGGGCGCAGCGGCATAAGTCTCCAGCGGGTCAGGGCGAAAGCATCGAAGTCGATTCCGAGCGATCGCGCGTTTCACAGCGGTGAGATCCACCGTGCAAAACCGCCGGAACGACATCTCGGGCGATGGCGCGGGAACTCTATCATCGGCCGGACTTTGGCCGCTTTGTTCGACCGCCTGCGCTCAGGCTGACGCCGCGATGCACACGCGCGGCGCGTCGGGCGCCAGGCGCGCCACCACCTCGTAGGCGATCGTGCCCGCCCAGTCGGCCAGCTGCGCCGCATCGACCGCCATCTCTTCCTGCGCGCCGAGCAGCGTGACCGCATCGCCCACCGCGGCCGCCGGCACGTCGGTCACGTCGACCATCGTCAGGTTCATGCACACGCGTCCGCGCACGGGCGCGCGCCGGCCGCGGATCACGACGTGAGCGCGGTTCGACCAGCGACGGTCGTAGCCGTCGCGATAGCCGACCGGCAGCACCGCGATGCGCGTCGCGCGGGTCGTGCGGTAGCTGCGCCCGTAGCCGATCGACGCGCCGGCCGGGACGTCCTTGACCTGTGCGATGCGGGTCTTCCAGGTGAGCACCGGCTGCAGCGCGGCGCGCGCGCGATCGGGATGGAGCGAGCCGGTGCGGGCGGTTTCGAGGGCGTAGGCCAGGAAGGTCTCCTTCGACGGCCACAGGCCGTACTGGCCGAGGCCGAGCCGGATCATGCCGAAGTGGGTGTCGGGAAACACCAGCGCTGCCGCGCTGCAGGCGGCGTGGGCGCGGACGTCGCCGAAGCCGGCTGCGGCGATGCGCGCCAGCTGCGCGCGGAAGCGATCGACCTGGCGCTGGGCGTAGGCGTGGTCGGTGGTGTCCTCGATGTCGGCGAAGTGCGTGTAGGCGCCCTCGAGACGCACCGCCGGCAGGCGCGCCAGATCGTCGAGCAGATCGTCGAGCGCGGCGCCGTCGACGCCCTGGCGGTAGGTACCCGTCTCGAGCTTGAGATGGACGCGGGCGCGGACGCCGCGCGCCGCTGCCAGCTGCCCCAGCCGCGCCAGGATCGCGCGGTCGTAGAGCACCAGGCGCAGATCGGCGGCGAGCGCGGCGTCGAGCCGCCCCGGTGCCACCGGCCCCATGACCAGGATGTCCTGCGCGAAACCGGCGGCGCGCAGATCGAGGGCCTCGTCGAGCGCGTGGACGCAGAAGCTGTCGGCGCCGTGGCGCGCGGCGAGACCGGCGATCAGCCGGCGCCCGTGGCCGTAGGCGTCGGCCTTGACCACCGCCGCCAGCTCGACGTCCGGGCCGATGCGCTGGCGGAACGTGCCCAGGTTGTGGGCATAGGCCGTCTCCGAGATCTCCACCCACTGCAGCGCATCGGCGACGGCAGGCGCGCGGACGTCGTCGGACGCGACGGTGGACGATGCGGCGGTGGACGGCGCAAACGGCGATGCGGGCGGATGGGCGGTGGGCATACGCCCAGTCTAGCCCGCCGCGCGCTCCCGCGCGGGCGCGGCCGACGGCGCATCGCCGCCGCGGAGGCGCCGCGTCGCCGCGCTGGCGGAGGCGGCGGACGCGCTGTCGGCCGGGGGCGCAAGCGCGGGCGTCGTCGGGGCGATCTCCACCCGATTGCGACCGCTGCCTTTGGCCCGGTAGAGGGCGGCGTCGGCCGACGCGATCAACGTCTCGGCCAGCGTCTCGACCGGCGCGGTGCGCTGCGCCGGGGTGAGCGCGACGAGGGCGCTGACGCCGATCGAGACGTGCAGCATGAGCAGCTGATCCTCGTCGAGCGGCACGCGGGTCGCGGCGAGGGTCGCGCGCAGGCGTTCGGCGACGCCGGCGGCCCCGTCCAGCTCGGTCTCGGGAAAGATCAGCACGAACTCCTCGCCGCCGTAGCGGCCGACGACGTCGGTGGTGCGCAGCGCGGCCTGCAGCACCTCGGCGACCGTGCGCAGGGCGCGGTCGCCGTTGAGATGGCCGTAGGTGTCGTTGATCGACTTGAAGTGGTCGATGTCGACCATCGCCACCGCCAGCGGGCGCGCGTGGCGCAGGGCGCGGTGCAGCTCGCGAATCAGCAGCGCGTGGACCGCCTCGCGGCGCATCAGGCCGGTGACGCCGTCGTAGGTTGCGGCGGCGAACAGGCGCACATTCTCGAACACCGCCCCGGCGTGGCCGGCGACCAGGGTCAGCGCCGACAGCTCTTCCCCACCCAGGCCGCGCCCGTGCGCGGTGTCGCCGATCGCGAGCAGTCCCTCGAGCTGGCCTTCGGCGCCGCACAGCGGCACCAGCCACGCGATGTCGCGCGCGCGCAGGCGCCGGATGGAACGATCGTCGCTGACCTCGCGCGCCCACGCCGACGTCAAGCGCACAGGGCGCCGCAGCGCACGCAGGCGCGCGGTCAGGATACTCTCGAGCGGCAGCAGCAGGGTCGCCGGGGCGTCGGCGGCGGGCGGCGTCAGCGCGTCGGCACGGTCGGCATCCGCCGCGGGCCGGTCATCGTGCTCGCACGCGTCGGCCAGCCCGAGCAGGCGATCGGCCTCGGGCTCGGCGACCAGCACGATTACCCGCTTCACCGCCAGCACCATCCGCAGCTGCGCCGCCAGATGCGTCGCCATGCGCGGTACCTGCCCCTGCGCCGGGAGCTCGCGCACCAGCGCTTCGAGCCGCACGCGCTGGCGACGCCGCTCGGGGAAGAGATGATGGTCGATCAGCTGCTCCGCCCGCTGACGCGGCGGCGCGCCGAGCAATCCCAGCACGAGCATCGCCATGCCGATCACCCACGGCGCCGCGTCGGGTCCGTCGATCAGCGCGGCGGCGTAGAAGCCGCCGAGGCCGACCGCGCCGTAGAATACGAACAGCAGTCCGCCGGTGAGCGCCGCGTAGGTCAAGCCCTGGCGGACCACCGGCTCGATGTCGAAGAGGTGATAGCGCGCGATCGCGATCCAGATCGCCACCACGTAGAGCAGCACGATCACCGCCAGCGGATCGATCGACGCCGCGGCCAGCGTCGCACTGCCGGGCAGCGCGCCGCGCCAGACGTAGATCGCCCACGGCAGCACGCCGATCAACACCAGCGCGATCTGCCTGCGATCGCGCGGCGCCGCGTGCGTGATCAGACGCGTCAGCAGGATCGCCACCACCGCCGCCGACCACAGCGGCATCACCGCGCGATGCAGCGTCGTCTCGGCCTGCGCCAGGGTCCAGGGCAGCGCCGACTCGAAGAAGAAGGTTGAGATCAAGCTGGTGCTCAGCGCGATGCCCGTGGCGTAGAGCCCCGGCACGAGTGCAGGCCAGCGCCGCAAAAGACCCGCGCGCGCGGGCAGCAGGCCGACCAGATGCAGCTCAGCTGCCAGCTGGGCGCCGGTCGCGACGTAGAACACCATCTGCGTAAACGCGTAGAGCGCGTCGCTCGACACCACCACGGTCGGCTGCGCCAGCTCGAGCGCCTGCAGCATGATCAGCCAGAACAGCAGCCGCGCGCGCAGATCATGGGTGCGCTGCAGGGTGAGCAGGGCGAGCAGCAAACAGCACGCCAGCACGACGCCCTTGACCGCGCCGGCGCGGACGTCGACCGACGTGCCCGGACGCACCGTCAGCGTCTGGGTACGTCCGTCGCGCACGATCGTCATCGCCACCGGCGTCGACGACGTGAAGTGCGCGGCCTGGTTCAGATAGTCGCGGTACGCGCGCATCGGCACGCCGTCGACCGCCACCAGCCGGTCGCCGGCGCGCACGCCCGCGCGCGCCGCCGGGCCGTCGGGCGCTGCTGCCACCCGCACGACCCGCAGGCCGGCGTTTGCGGTCGCGCGCGCGGGCTGCTCGAGCACGAAACCGACGCGGCGATCAGCGCTGCGCTGCGCCTCGCGCAGCTGCAGGGTGAAGCTGCCGATCGCGAGAACGATCAGCGCCCACGCGATCGGCGCGTGGACGGTCAAGCGCGGTCCCATCCCGACATCACCTCCCGATCCGTCGAACAGCACAGGCTTCGCGTGCGTGCGAAGCGTGAAGAACGCGGCGGGTTGCACAGCCTGATGCAGCGCGCCGCATGGCAAGGCAGACATCCACCTTGCCATGCAGAAATAACGCTATCGATAAAGGCGTATCAGGGCAGACAGAACCATGCCCGACTCAGGCGCGCAGGCTGCGGTAGGCGTCGACGTCGATCGTCCGGCGTGCGCCGAGATCCATGTCGACGTCGGCCGCCCACGCGCCCGCGGCTGCGTCGGCCCCGGCGCGCAGCGTCAGCAGCTCAGCGCCGAAGCCCGAGCCGTAGGAAAACGCCGCGATGCGGGCGCCGGTCGGCAGCCCTCGCAGGGCGCAGGCAACCGCGGTCCACAGGCTGGCCGTGTAGGTGTTGCCGCACAGCCGGTTCCACGCCATGGTCGGCTCGACCTTGTCGGCGTAGAGCGCGGCGATCGCGTCGTCGGGCCAGCCGAACGCCTCGCCGACGGCGACCACAGCCTTCTTGACCATCTTGGGAAACGGCACGTGGAAGCACAGCGCATCGAAGCCGGCGAGCACGGCCGCCGGATCGTCGTCGCCGACCAGCGCCTGAAAGCAGTGCACCGCCGCGCGCTTGTAGCAGTCGAGGCTGTACGGGCCGTCGACGCGCGGAAACGCTTCGCCCACCGGACGCCAGAAGTCGAAGGCCGGCTCGCTCCACGGGTGCGACGCGACGTCGATGGCCGCGACGCCGCCGCGGCCGTCGACCACCATCGCCACCGCGCCCGCGCCCTGGGTCGGCTCGCCCGGATCGCCGGGGGCGTAGAGTGCGACGTCGGCCGCGGGCGCGGTGGCGATGGTGGTCGACGGCCGCGGCGGCGTCGCGGCCATCGACGTCGCGTCGCACCCGTGGAGCGAGCCGGCCTTCGACTTC
>JBCCOR010000381.1:0-5186 GCA_039025295.1 Acidobacteriota bacterium | reverse complement strand
TCGTACGCCTCGGCCGCCTCCTTGAACTTCTCCTCGGCGTCGGCGTCGTCGGGATTGCGGTCGGGATGGAAGCGGACGGCCAGCTTGCGATAGGCCGACTTCAGCTCCTGCTCCGACGCGTCCTTGGCCACGCCGAGCACTTCGTAATAGTCGCGTTTGCTCATGGTCGAACAATCCGTGGAAGCGAAAAGGAAGAGGAAGGCAGCGGATCAGCGATCGGCGTTGGCACGCTCGAGCATCACCTGCGACAGCTTCTGCGCCACCGCGTTGAGGTCGAAGATCGCGGCCTCCAGCTCGGCCTGCTCGTCTTCGTTGAGCGCCATGCGCGAGCGCATGAACACCTGCGTCACCCGCTTCTGATCGTCGGACGACATGTCTTTCTGCAGCTGCTCGAACACGCGCTCGTTGGAGTAGATCAGGCCCTCGAGGCGGTTCTTGATGCGCCGGACTTCGCGCCGCTTGGCGTCCTGCTGGGAGTGCTGCTTGGCTTCTTGCACCATGCGGTCGACTTCGTCGGACGACAAGCCGCTCGACGGATTGACCTCGATGCTCTGCTGCTGGTTGCTCGCCAGATCGCGCGCCGACACGTTGACGATGCCGTTCGAGTCGATGGCGAAGGTCACCTCGATCTGCGGCACGCCGCGCGGCGCCTGCGGGATGCCGACCAGTTCGAAGCGCGCCAGCGAGCGGTTCTCCTTGGCGATTTCGCGCTCACCCTGCAGCACGTGCACCTCCACCGTATCCTGATTGTCGATGACGGTGGTGAACACCTGCGTGTTCTTGGTCGGCACGGTCGCGTTGCGGCTGATCAGCGGCGTGAACAGGCCGCCGTGGGTCTCGACGCCGATCGACAGGGGCGTGACGTCGAGCAGGACGATGTCTTTGATGTCGCCCTGAATGATGCTGCCCTGGATGGCGGCGCCGATCGCCACCACCTCGTCGGGGTTGATCTCACGGTTGGGCTCGCGGCCGAAGATCTTCTCGACCGCGTTGGCGACGATCGGCGAGCGCGTCTGACCGCCGACCAGCAGCACCTCGTCGATCTCGACCGGATCGAGCCCGGCCGCGTCGAGCGCCTCGAAGCACGGGCCTTCGGTGCGCTCGACCAGCTCGCGCACGAGATCTTCGAAGTGCTTGCGGGTCAGCGTGCGCGAGAGATGGCACGGACCGTTCTCGTTGGCCGAGATGAACGGCAGGTTGATCGCCGCGTCTTCGGCGGTCGAGAGCTCGCACTTGGCCTTCTCGGCGGCTTCCTTGAGCCGCTGTAGCGCCATCGTGTCGTCGCGCAGGCTGATGCCGGTCTCGTTCTCGAACTCCTCGATCAGCCAGTCCATGATCCGCTGATCGAAGTCTTCGCCGCCGAGGTAGCTGTCGCCGGCGGTGGCGCGCACCTCGAAGAGCCCCTTCGACAGCTCGAGGATCGAGATATCGAACGTGCCGCCGCCGAGATCGTAGACCGCGATGATCTGACTGTCTTCGTCTTCGCCCTCGCTGTCTCCGTCGCCGGCGCGATTGGTCTGGAAACCGTAGGCGAGGGCCGCCGCGGTGGGCTCGTTGATGATGCGCTGGACGTCGAGTCCGGCGATCTTGCCCGCATCGCGCGTCGCCTGACGCTGCGAATCGTCGAAGTACGCGGGCACGGTGATGATCGCCTGCGAGATCTCCTCGCCGAGCGTCTCTTCGACGAAATTCTTGATCTCGGCGAGCACGAACGCCGAAATCTCCTGCGGGCTGTAGCTGCGGTCGCGGATGCGCACCTGGACGTCGCCGTTGGCCGCGCTGTCGAGCGTGTAGGGCAGCAGATCGAGCGCGCGCTGGACCTGGGGATCCTTGTGCTTGCGTCCGATCAGCCGCTTGACGGCGAAAACCGTGTTCTGGGCATTGGTCACCGCCTGGCGTTTGGCGATGTGCCCCACCAAGCGGTCGCCATCCTCCGCGAAGGCGACGATCGAGGGCGTCGTCCGACTGCCTTCACGGTTGGCCAGCACCCGCGGCTCGAGTGCTTCGAGGACGGCCACGCAGCTATTCGTGGTGCCCAGGTCGATTCCGATGACTTTGCTCATCCGGTGCGTGTGCTCGTCCGATGCGTGTGCTTGCGGCCGCGCGCAGGTGGAGCCGGCGCGGCTCCAGAGCGCCGAGGTGAAACGACGATCGCAGAAGATTCGATCATGCGAAGAGCCTTATGGTAGCCGAATCCGCAAGGACTTCCCAACAACCGTAACGCGATCGCTCGATCCGCGCCCGCGCTGGCGGCAGCGCCGCCGGGTCAGCCGTCGGCGTTCTCCGCTGGGCTGCCGTCGCCGCCGGTCGGCGGCGCGGGCTGCGTCGGCATCGCGACCACGACCATCGCCGGCCGCAGCAGGCGATCGTGCAGCCGGTAGCCTTTCTGCATCTGGGCGACGACGGTCGGCACGGCGATGTCGTCGCGCTCCTGGCGCGAAACCGCCTCGTGCAGGGTCGGATCGAACGGCTCGCCCTCCGATTCGACCACCTCGACGCCGAAGCGCTTGAGCGCGTCGGCGAGCTGGCGCATGACCATGTCGAGGCCGAGCTTGAGGTCGTCGGCGCTGGCACCCGGCGCGGCGATCGCGCGCTCGAGGTTGTCGAACACGCCGAACAGCTCCTTGAGCGGATCGGCCAGCGCGTAGCGGCGCAGCTGCTCCTTCTCGCGATCGCTGCGCTTGCGGAAGTTGTCGTAGTCGGCCAGCGTGCGCATGCGGCCATCCTGCGCCTGCTGCAGCTCCTCTTCGAGCGCGGTCACGCGGCGGCGCAGCGACGCCAGCTCGGCCGACCCGGCGGCCTGCGTCAGCCCGTCGGCGGGCACCGCCGCGGGCGCGCTCCCCGACGGCGCGGCGTCGAAGCCCTGGGCAGCGTCGCTGACGCGCAGCGGCCCCTGCGCCGCGCTGGCCTCGACCGCGGCCGAGGCTTCCTCGAGCGCCTGGTCGATGCTGATGTTCTGGTCGATATCGAGCTCGTACGTGTCGTCTTGGTCGGACGCGTCGTGGCGGTTGGCGTCGTCGGCGGGTTCGTCGGTCGACGTCAGGGTCGGTTCGTGCGTCATGCGGTGCGTTCTCCTTGGCAGAACGGAAGCGAAATCATGATTGGCGGCTGCCGATGGTGAGCGCCGCACTGAGCGCGCGTCCGAGATGATGGACGAGCGCGATCACCCGAGCGTACTCCATGCGCGACGGCCCGATGATACCGAGGCTGCCGAGCTGGCGCTCGCCGACGCCGTAGGGTACCGCGACCAGGCTGAGGCCAAACTCGGACGTGACCTCGGAATCGTCGCCGATCAGCACCCGCACGCCCTCTTGATCGAGGCAGCGGTTGAGCATGCCGACCAGGCGCGCCTGATCGGCGAAGGTGTCGAGCATGCGGCGGATGCGGACGACGTCCGCGAGTTCAGGCTGGCCGATCAGCGTGGTGGTGCCTTCGACCAGCACGCCCGGTTCGGCGTCGTGCGCCACCGCCCGGCGCGCCAGGCGAATCGTGCGCGCCAGCTGATGGTCGATGCGCGTGCGCTCCTCGGACATCAGCGCCATCAGGCGATCGCGGATGGTGCGCAGCGGCAGACCGTTGAAGCGGTCGTTGACGTAGTTGGCGATGCGCACCAGCTCAGCGTCGTCGATCGGCTCGTCGACATCGATCACGATGTGGTCGACGAAGCCCGTGGCCGATACCAGCACGCACAGAATGCGCTGCGCCCCGAGGCGTACGAATTCGATTCGCCGCAGCACCGCATCGCCCACGGCCGGGGTCAGCACGACGCCCACCTGGCTCGACATCTCCGACAGCAGATGGGTGGCGATCGTCATCAGCTGATCGACGTCGGCGATCGCCGCGTCGAAGAGCTGATGCTCGATGTAGCTCGCCTCGTCGGCGCCGAGCGGCGCGTGCCGCATGAGCGCGCGGACGTAGACGCGGTAGGCGTCGGTCGTCGGCACGCGGCCGGCCGAGGTGTGCGGCTGCATCAAATAGCCGGCTTCTTCGAGATCGGCCATGATGTTGCGGATGCTCGCCGCTGACAGGCCGTGCTGGGCGTGCTTCGAGAGCGTGCGCGAGCTCACCGGCCGCCCGGTGTCGACGTGGGTCTGGATGATGTCCTTGAGAATCGCCCGCTCGCGCTCGCTCAGCGCCGCGGGCTCGCGCGCCGGGTCGGTGCTCGACACGACCGGAATTTCGTCGTCCGGACGCGGAACATCGGGGGGAAAGTCAGCGGGGCGGGACATAGCAGGGCGGCAGGATCCGGGAAGGAAGGTCGATGAACGGCGGCGGGGATGCACCCGCCGCGTTTCTCCAGTATTGTAGCTCATGTGTGATTCGGATCCACCTCGGCCTGCGACGATCGCGGACCGTCCCGGCGCAGCACCCCAATCGCGTCGATGCGTCGCGTTGACCCTCTGAAAAAGCGGGTGTTATGCTGCCGTTCCTTTTCCAAGGACACTCCACATCATGGTCTTCTTCAATTACAGCACGATGCAAATGGCGGCCAAGGTCGTGTACTACGGCCCGGGCCTGTGCGGCAAGACCACGAATCTGCAGTACATCTACGAGCACACGTCGAACGACTCCCGCGGTGAGATGGTCTCGCTCGCGACCGAGACCGATCGCACCCTGTTCTTCGATCTGCTGCCGATCGACGTCGGCTCCATCGCCGGCTTCAGCACGCGCATCCAGCTGTACACCGTTCCCGGTCAGGTGTTCTACAACACCACCCGCAAGCTGGTGCTGAAGGGCGTCGACGGCGTCGTCTTCGTCGTCGATTCGCAGAAGCCCATGATCCAGGCCAACCTCGAGTCGCTCAACAATCTGAAAGAGAACCTCGAGGAGATGGGTCTGTCGCTCGACACCATCCCGATCGTGCTGCAGTACAACAAGCGCGATCTGCCGGGCATCTGCACGGTCGAGGAGCTCGACGAAGCCCTCAATCCGCAGGGCTGGCCGACCATCGAGAGTTCGGCGCTGACCGGCATGGGCGTCTTCGAGACGCTCAAGATGATCTCCAAGCTCACCCTGCTGGCGCTCAAGAAGCGCCTGACCAAGGGCCGCGACGGCGGGCGCCCGCGCTCGCCGAGCGCCAGCGGCGCACAGTCGGCCGTACGCTCGACCACCGGCGTCACCAGCGTCAAGCCGACCGGCTCGCGCCCGGCCGTGTCCGCGCCAGCCGCCGATGCGCCGGCGCCGGC
>JBCCOR010000380.1:0-5192 GCA_039025295.1 Acidobacteriota bacterium | reverse complement strand
CGCGGCCGCGCGGGCGGGCCTGCGCAGCGGCGATCTGCTGCTGCAGCTCGACGGTCGTCCGGCCGTCGAGCCGGCGCGCGTGCTCGCATACCTCACGCGCACGCTGCGCGATCGCCGCACCGTCACCGTAGATCTCCTGCGCGGCAGCCGCGCCGAGCGCGTCGTCGTGCGGCCGTAGCCGCGCGCAATGGCGGCGCGGAGCGGGGAATTTCTCCTGGCTTGCGCGCATGCGGCGCGCGTCTTCCGGGCCGCATGCGTCGACATCACCGCACCTTCCGCGCACGCGGCCAGCGGCACGTAATTTGCATTGTTATTGCGCATCGAATCAATATGTGCCGGGGTGGCCGCCGCACGCGCGGCGCTGATCATCCACGAACTCAATATTCGCGCTGCGCGACCGCATCAGGAGACTCTGTCCACATGAGCCTCGATACGAACACCGATCACAGCAACTCCATCGATCATTCGTCGTCCGTCGATCACGCTCACACCGACGACGCGGCGGTCAACAACGCCACGACCGTCGCCGATGATACGAGCCAGACCATCGCCGCCGGCGGCATCGACGACACGGTCACCACGGCCGACGCCAGCGGGTTCTCGACGCTGGTCGACAGCGGCGCGACCGCGAACGTGGCCAACGCCAACGTCAACAGCGCCGGCAACACGGCGGCCGTTGCCCAGCCCGAGCCGCCCGCGACGTTCACCAGCATCGAGCCGCAGATTCCCGACGACGTCGCCCCGAACTTCGCCCCCGACGCGACGCCGGAAGAAGCGGCCGCGGCGGTCATCAACCTCGAGCAGTCCGGCAACACCAGCCCACAGGCGGCGGTCGACGCGTTCAACCAGCTGCTCGGCGATCACGCCGGCGACGTGCAGTGGACGCAGGACTTCTTCGCGGCGCTCGGTACTGAGCAGACCGCCGATCTGATCGACCAGTCGTTCACCGTCGGCAGCAACGCCTATCTCTCGAGCACGGCCGACGCCGAAGCCCGCAACGACGTGATCCAGGATGCCCTGGTCGGCCTGCACGAAGCCGGTGCGCTGACCTCGGGCGACATGGACGCACTGATGAACCAGTGGAGCGGCGCGGCCGACATGGTCGACCGCAGCGGCTTCGAGAAGTTCTTCGGCGCCGGCACCACGCCGATGAACTCGGGCATCGCGCTGGCGTTCGCCGAGCTGCCTGAGGGCGCCACCGATCTCAAGAACCTGTTCTTCGACAGCGCCCAGCAGCTGGCCGGCGACACCAGCGTCGAAATGACCGACCCGCAGCGCGGCGCGCTCGCCGCCTCGGGCGCCTACGTGCTGGCCTCGACCGACCGCGGCAACCAGGTCGGCCAGCTGCTCGAGGTCCAGGCACAGCAGGGCTCCGAGGCGGTGTCATCGTTCATCGAGACGGCGATGTCCGGCCCGGCGACCGCGGTCACGCTCGAGAGCGGCGTCGGCTCGGGCTTCGGCATCAGCAGCAGCGACACCTTCCAGTTCGTGCCGTTCGACGGTGCCGCGACGCTGGTCAACAGCGCGACCAACCTCGGCACCATGGAGCAGCTCGACGACGCCCCGGTGATGGTGCCGACCGGCTTCTCCGAAGAGCAGCTGTCGGCGCTGCGCACCGACGTCTTCCACGGCGCGGTCGAGGGCCTCGACGCCAACGCCGGCACCTGGAATGAAAACACCCAGCTCAAGGACGACCTGACGTCGATCTACGTGCGCGACTTCGACACCCTGTGGCAGGGCGGCCTGTCGCAGAACGGCGCCCGCCTCGACGACGACGCGGCGATCTCGAGCTCGCTGCCGAAGTTCTTCGAGAACGTGGTCTTCACCCAGCCGGCCGGCGATCTTCACGAGAGCGCGGTCAACTTCACCGCCAACACCTTCGAGGCGTGGACGAGCGACCTCACCAACCTCGACGAGTCGGCCGTGCAGGAGAAATACGGCCTGAGCGGCGAGCAGCTCTCGCACCTGATGGGCGACATGCTCGGCCACGTCACCAACGGCATGGAAGACGCCATCGCCGGCGCGCGCGGACGACGCGCGGCGCAGCAGGCGGCGCTCGAGACCGGCATCAACATCGCGCTGGCGGCGCTGCCGGGCGGCGGCATCATCCAGAACACCCTCGGCAAGACCGGCGTCGACGTGCTCGACCGGGTGATCAAGAAGATCGACGGCGACGTGCGCAAACAGCTCGAAGGCGCCACGCGCGCGCAGGCGGCTGAGATCCTGCTCGAGGAGCTGCCCGACCTCAACCCCAGCGAATTCCTCGCCGATCTGGCGCGGGAGCTCAGCGAGGTGATCGATCCGGCCGTGCTCGACAACTTCCTCAGCTCGTACAACAACGTCAACGCCCAATCGAACAACTGAGTCGAACCGCACAGCCTGACCGCAGCCGCTGCGGCACATCGACGCCCCGCCGATCCGCTGGATCGCGCGGGGCGTTTTGCGTCGGCGCGATCGACTGCGCTCAGGCGCGCACGCGCAGCCGCGCGGCGACGGCGCGGCGATCAAGCTTGCCGATGCCGCGCGTCGGCAGCGCCGCGGTCAGCCACCAGCGCACAGGCCGCTTGAACGACGCCAGCCGCGTCGACGCGTGGTCGTCGAGCTGCGCGACCAAGGCGTCGGGCGCGGGCGCGATCGTGTCGGCCGCAGGGCGCATCGCCGCGTCAGACGGCACGATCAGCGCCGCCGGGCGCGCGCCCCAGGTCGGATCGGGCACGCCGACGACGCAGATCGCCGCGACCGCGGGATGATCGAGGAACGCCGCTTCGACCTCGCCCGGATACACGTTCTCGCCGCCGCTGATGACGACGTCGTCGCGCCGGCCGAGCACGTGCAGATGGCCCTCGCCGTCGATGCGACCGAGATCGCTCGTGCGCAGCCAGCCGTCGGCGTCGCATCCGTCATCCAGATCGCCCGGGCCGGACGCACCGAGGTAGCCGCGCATCCGCGTCGGTCCGCGCAGGGCGATCGTGCCGTCGTCGTCGATGCGCACCGCGACGCCGTCGAGCGGCGGTCCGCAGCCGGGTCGCGCCGCGAAGCGCAGCGACGACGGCTGGGTGGCGACCTGAGCGCAGGCTTCGGTCAGGCCGTAGGTCGCCACCACCGGCCAACCGCGCGCGGCCGCGCGCCGTCGCAGCGTCGCGGGCGCGTCGGCGCCGCCGAGGAGCACCAGCGCCACCGACGGCGGCGGCGCGGCGCCGTCGTCGACGAGGCGGGCGAGCATCGTCGGCACGAGCGAGAGCCGGTCGACGCGATGATGGGCCACGAAGTCGCGCACCGCCGCGGCGTCGAACGCGCCGCGGCGCACGACCACCGTCCGCCGCGCGGCCAGGCAGCGCAGCACGATCGAGAGTCCGCCGACGTGCGCCAGCGTCAGGCCGAGCAGCCAGCGACCCGGCGCGTCGTCGGGCCACGGCAATCGCCGCGCCGAGGCCGCGACCGCAGCCGCAAACGCGGCCCGGGACAGCACGACCGCCTTGGGCACGCCCTGGCTGCCGGAGGTGGCGAGAATCGCCAGGGGCCGGTCGTCGTCGACCGGCGCGGGCGGCAGCGTCGCATCGACGTGCCCGTCGGCGGCCGCGGCGATCACCGACGGATCGACGTCGGCCGTCGGCATCGCCGCGCGCAGGCACCCGCGAAACGCGTCGCGCTCGATGGCGGTCCAGCGCGGATGCAATGGCGCGGCCGGTGCGCCCATCGCGAGCAGCGCGTGGGTCAGAACGAGCGCGTCGAGGCTGCGGTCGTCGACGTAGGTCACCGCCGGCGCCGGCTCGTCGGGCGCCGCGGCGATCGCGGGAACGACGCGCAGCGCGGCGATTGTCGCGGCGACGCGCTGCGCCAGCTGGGCGTAGCTGAGTGCGCCGTCCGCCGGATCGAGCACCGCCGTGCGCGCGGGCAGTGCGCGCGCCGCGGCGGCGAGATCGAACGGCGCTGCGGACCCGCGCGTCACAGGCGCTCGGCGATCGACGGCAGGCCCAGGCCGGGCGCGACCTGGCCAATCACCTGGCGCGCGTCGAGCATCGGCAGCGGCACCGCGGGCCAGGCGTCGAGGCCGGCGTGGGGCGCCAAGCCACAGGGCCGCACCGCGCCGGGCAGCGCGCGAGCGAGCGCCGCGGCCGCCGCCAGCGCGATCGGGCCGTCGAAGCAGTGGGTGACGATCGTCGGCACGTCGCGGGCGGCGGCGCGACGCGCCAGCGCCAGGCAGGCGAGCGCGCCGCCGAGCACCGCCGGTTTGAGCACCAGCGCATGGCAGAGATCGCGATCGACCAGGCCGTCGAATTCGTCGCGGATCGCCGGCTGGCGCAGGCCCTCGTCGAGCGCCAGCGGCACCGGCGTGCGCGCGAGCACGCTCCAGGCGCCGAAGCAGCTCGGCTCCTCGAGCAGCGACGGCGCGGCCGCGGCGGCCAGCTGGGCGAGCCGCGCGTCGAGATCGCCCGACGGCAGGCTGCCGTTGGCGTCGAGGCGGATCGCGAGCGCGTCGCCGACGGCGTCGCGCACGGCGCGCAGGCCGTCGAGCTCGTCGTGCCAGCCGGCGTCGGGATCCGACGCGGCGACGCGGGTCGCGAGACCGATCTTGATCTTGGCGACGGTGACGCCGCGCGCCTGGAGCGCGCGCGCGTCGGCGACGGCGCGATCGGCGTCGCGATTGACGATCAGGCCTGAGATCGGCACCGGCGCGGCGTCGTCGGGCGCACCGAGCAGGGCTTCGACCGGCTGCCACAGGCGCTGGCCGAGCAGATCGAGCAGGGCCGTCTCGACCGCGAAGCGCGCCGACGGGCAGAGCGGATCGATCGTGTCCAGGCGCGCAGAGACCTGATCGCGCGCGGGCGCCGTGAGGTCGAACGGCGCACCGCGATCGGCGCGCTGGCACCAGGTCTCGATCGCCGTTCGCGCCTGGTCGACCGTGTCGGGGCTGTAGCCCGGCAGCGGCGTCGCTTCGCCCTGGCCGATGTGGCCCTGGGCGTCGGTGAGCGTAAGCAGCAGGCCGCGGCGGCGGCCCCAGCGGCGGCGCGCGTTGCGCAGGCCGTCACCGACCGCGCCGCCCACGGCGCGCAGCGACGCGTCGACGATTCTCACGGCGGCGGTGCTCCGTCCGGTGTGCACGTCCCCTGGCCGCCCGCTGCGCGTGGTAGAACACGCAGACGGGGGCTTTGCTCATCGCGCCGGATGCGACGCGCGACGCCGCCGATGCG
>JBCCOR010000379.1:0-5192 GCA_039025295.1 Acidobacteriota bacterium | reverse complement strand
GGGGGTGTTTCGATGGACGTCATGCGCCGATCTCCTCGGTGAGGACGGCGGCGAGCTCCGCCGTCAGCGTGTCGATGGTTGCCCGGTCGGACGCCTCGATCATAATCCGCACCAGCGGCTCGGTGCCGCTGTAGCGCAGCACCAGGCGACCGCGACGGCCGAGCGCGTCCTCGACCCGCTGGCGCGCCGCGACCACGCGCGGCAGCGTGTCGAGCGCAGGCTTCGCGGCCACGCGCACGTTTTCGAGCCGCTGCGGATAGCGGCGAAAGGCCGCCAATCGCTGCGTCAGCGGCCGCCCGCCGCGCAGCAGATCAGCTGCCAGAATGATCGCGGTGCGCAGACCGTCGCCGGTCGGACCGTGGGCCAGATGCACCAGATGTCCCGACTGCTCGCCGCCGAGCGCCAGACCGCGCGCGCGCAGGGTCTCGACCACGGCGCGGTCGCCGACGTCGCAGCGCACGACGGCGATGTCCACAGCCGCGAGCGCGTCTTCGAGACCGAGATTGCTCATCGAGGTGGCGACGATCGCCTTGCCCGGCAGCGCATCACGCGCGTCGAGCGCGCGCGCCCACAGATAGAGCATCGCGTCGCCGTCGCGGATCGCGCCGTCGGCATCGACCAGGATCGCGCGATCGGCGTCGCCGTCGAACGCGAAGCCGATCACGGGCACGTCCCGCGAGAGCTGCGCGGCCCGTGCACGCACGGCGGCGGTCAGCGCCTCGGGATGGGTCGAGCCTGCGCCGCGGTTGATGTTGCGGCCGTCCGGCGCGTCATGCAGCACGGTCGTCGTCGCGCCGAGGCGGGTGAAGAGCGGGCCGGCGATCGGCGATGCCGCGCCGTAGGCGGCGTCGAGGACGACGTGCAGGCCGACCAGCGGACGCGACGACGGATCGTCGCCAGCGAGATCCATCGCGTCGCCCGCGACCGCGACCAGATGCGCGAGATAGGCCTCGTGCATCGCGTCGTCGACCGCCGGCAGCGGCGCCGGCGCGGGCAGCGCGGCCGGGTCGAGCGCGCTGCGGATGGTGCGCAGCGCGTCTTCGAGCGCGGCCTCGTCGACCTTGGTCCATTTGCCGCCGTCAGCGGCGAGCAGCTTGATGCCGTTGTCGGGATGCGGATTGTGGCTGGCCGACACCGCCACGCCGGCGCCGATCGCGGCGTCGTGCGCGACCGCGAAAGCCAGGCACGGCGTGGTCGCGGTGCCGAGATGCACCACGTCGCGCGCCGGATCGAGGCCGCCGTCGGCCAGCCCGGCGATCAGCCACTGACACAGCGTCGGCGTCGAGTCGCGGGTGTCGCCGCCGAGCACGACCCGGGTCGGTCCGTCGGCGGCGCGCAGCTGCGTCGCCAGCGCCTGCCCGGCGGCGTGGACGGTGGCGCGATCGAGCGGAGCGCGGCCGAACGCACCGCGGATGCCGTCGGTTCCAAAGAGACGATCAGATGCCATGGGGCAAGGTCCTCATCGAGAAAGAGAAGCGATCCGCTCAGCGCGCGCGGTGCACCGGCGTGTCCCGGTCAGCCGTCCGCGGCGTCGGCGCCAGCGTTAGCGTCGACGGCGACATCGCTGCCGTCGCCGCCGGGTCCGACCAGCGGCTCTTCCGGCTGACCGAGCGGCACGAAGACGACGGCGCGGGTCGGATCGACAACCTGGACGAGCGGCTCGGGGCTCACCAAGGGAATTTGCTGTTCGAAGGAAATGGCACGCCGGTCGATGCTGACCTCGATGGGCAGCACGGCCAGCTCGGCGACGCGCGACGCAGGACCGCTCAGGGTCGCCTGATTCGGCCGCACCAGCACCGCGCCGGGCAGCGCACCGGCCGCGGGCTCACCGACCAGCCGCACATCGATCGGCACGACGATTTGCTGCAGCGGCTCGACCTCGAGCTCGAAGCGGTTGGGCTCGATGCTGATGATGTCGAAATCGCCCGGGGTGAGGACGTCGTCGCGCTCGAGGACAAAGATCTGACGACCGAGCTGCTCGTCGCTGAGCTGCACCACCGCCTCGACGTTGAACGGGTTGAGCTGGGTCATGTCGCTCAACCGACCGCGCAGGCGCACGCGCACGGCGTCGACCGGATCGAGCACGATCAGATTGCTCTGCGCCGGCTGGCGATAGCTGACGCGCGCCTCGATCACGCGCTCGCTCAGCTGCTCGCCGCCGCCGACCACATGCTTGATCACCAGCGCTGCGACCAGGGCGAACACCAAAGCGAAAAGATGCAGGGCGCGATCGTTCATAGCGCGTCGTCCGTCGGCGCCGCCGCCACCAGCGACGCGACCGTCGTGCTCTTCGACGCGGCCTCGCTGTAGAGATGCTGCAGCAGATGGTTGCGCAGCTCGCGGCCGTTGCGGCACCGCACCACCGCCCCGTCGACCGCGAGGGTGATGTTGCCGGTTTCCTCCGACACGATCACCGACAGCGCGTCGGTCTCTTCGGTGATGCCCAGCCCGGCGCGGTGGCGCGTGCCGTAGGCAGTCGACAGGCTCGGGTTCTGGGTCAGCGGCAGAAAGCACGTCGCCGCCAGAATGCGCTTCTCGCGGATGATCACCGCGCCGTCGTGGGTGGGCGAGTCGGGCATGAAGAGGTTGATCAACAAATCGTGCGACACCAGCGCATCGAGCGCGATGCCGCTCTCGAGATAGCTCTGCAGCCGCTCCTGACGCTCGAGCACAATCAGCGCGCCCACGCGCCGCTCGGCCATGGTGGTGGCGGCGACCACGATGTCGTCGACGACGTTCTTCTCGAGCGACTGGGTGACGCGGCTGAGCAGCAGCGGCGTGCGGCCGATGCTGGCGAGCGCGCGGCGGATCTCCTGCTGGAACAGCACCAGAATGGCGACGGGCAGAAACTGCAGGCCGAAGCGCAGCGTGGCCTCGAGCGCGGTCAGCTCGAAGATGCGCGCCAGCAGATAGACGCCCACGAACAGACCCAGGCTGAGCAGCACGCGCGCGGCGCGGGTGCCGTAGACCAGGCGCAGAACGTTGTAGAGAACCAGATAGAGGATCAGCGCGACGAGCGTCACGTCGGCGACGTCGCTCGGGGTGTCGAGCAGCGGGCGTAGGCCGTCGAGGCTGAGGCGTTCGAGCGTGGTCATCGTCGCGGATCGTCGTCGGCTGCTGCGGCAGCGGCCGAATCCGCAAAATCTATCGCATTCCAGACGCGAACGAACTGCGCGGTTTCGAAAACGTCGTGTACGCGCAGCAGCGCCGCGCCCGCGCGCAGCGCCCAGCCGACCGCCGCCAGGCTGCCGCCGAGCCGTCGATCCGGCGGCGCATCGGCGGGCGGATCGTGCAGCCAGGCGATGAAGCTCTTGCGGCTGGCGCCGACGAAGAGCGGGTGTCCGAGCACGGCCAGCGCGTCGAGATGGCGCAGCAGCAGCAGGTTGTGGGCGGCGGTCTTGCCGAAGCCGATGCCGGGATCGACGATCAGCTGCGCGGGATCGACGCCGTCGTCACGCGCGCGCGCGGTGGCGGCCATCAGCTCGTCGCGCACCTCGTCGACCACGCGGTCGAAGTGGATCCCGCGCTGCATGGTCGCCAGGCCGCCGCGCGCGTGCATCACGATCGCCGGGCAGTCCGCCTCGGCGAGGAGCGCGCGCATCGCGGGATCGGCGAGACCGGTGATGTCGTTGATCAGATCGGCGCCGGCGGCGAGCGCGGCGCGCGCCACTGCGGGCTTGCGGGTGTCGACCGAGAGCGGCGCGTCGGTCTGCGCCCGCAGGCGCTCGAGCACCGGCAGGAGCCGTCGACATTCGTCCTCGACCGACACGTCCGGCGCGCCGTCGCCGTAGACGCCGCCGCCCGGACGGGTCGATTCGGCGCCGAGATCGAGGAGATCGGCGCCCGCGTCGAGCATCGTCCGGGCGTGGGCGACCGCGGCATCCGCGTCGAGATAGCGGCCACCGTCGCTGAAGGAATCGGGCGTGATGTTGAGCACGCCGACCAGCTGCGGTCGGCCGGCGCGCAGGACGAGCCTGCGGCCGCGCGGCAGCCGCAGCGTCCACGACGTCGGCGGACCGCCGTCCGCCGGCTGCATGCGCAACTCAGGTAGCGACCGGCGTCGGCAGGCTGCCGCCGAGCGACGACGTACCTTCGTCGGCCTCGGACTCGGTCGGATCGGCCGCCGGCGCGGCGGGTGCCGACGGCGTGTCCTCGGGCGGCGGCATCTGACGGGCCGGCTCGGTGGGTCCGAGCACCTGGCCGGTCATCTTCTCGATCAGCGCGTAGACCTCGTAGCCGTCGACCGTCTCGTGCTCGAGCAGCAGCTGGGTGAGCGCGTCGAGCACGTCGCGCCGCTCTTCCAAAATGCGCTGCGCCTGCGCGTAGCCCTCGTTGATGAAGCGCGCGACCTCTTCGTCGATGCGCACCGCCGTGTTCTCGCTGTAGTTCGGGCGCTGGGTGATATCGCGTCCGAGGAACACCGGCTCGTCCGCCTGGCCGAACGCCAGCGGGCCGAGCTCCGACATGCCCCAGTCGCAGACCATCTGCCGGGCGAGGCCGGTCGCGCGCTCGATGTCGTTGCCCGCGCCGGTGGTGATCTCACCCTGGGTCTGCTCCTCAGCAACCCGACCGCCCATCAGCACCGCGATCTGCGACTTCACGTAGGTCTTGCGGTAGGTGTACTTGTCCTCGGTCGGCAGCTGCATGGTCAGGCCGAGGGCGCGACCGCGCGGGATGATCGTGACCTTGTGGAGCGGATCGGTTTCGGGCATGAAGGCGGCAACCAGAGCATGGCCGGCCTCATGGTACGCCGTGACCTCTTTCTCCTTGTCGGTCATCATCAGCGTCTTGCGCTCGATGCCCATCAGGACCTTGTCTTTGGCGTATTCGAAATCGGCCATCTCGACGCTCTTCTTGCCGCGCCGGGCGGCGATCAGGGCCGCCTCGTTGACCAGGTTGGCCAGATCGGCGCCGGCGAAGCCGGGCGTGCCGCGGCCGATGACCTCGAGCACGACGTCGGGATGGAGCGGAATCGCCTTGGTGTGCACCTTCAAAATGCCGACGCGGCCGTTGATGTCGGGGCGATCGACCACCACCCGACGATCGAAGCGGCCCGGGCGCTGCAGCGCGGGATCGAGCACGTCGGGTCGGTTGGTGGCGGCGATCAGGATCACGCCCTCGTTGGTCTCGAAGCCGTCCATCTCGACCAGCAGCTGGTTGAGCGTCTGCTCGCGCTCGTCGTGACCGCCGCC
>JBCCOR010000378.1:0-5195 GCA_039025295.1 Acidobacteriota bacterium | reverse complement strand
GGTCAGCAGATCGGCGCGTGAGGGCGACGGCAGACCGGCGAGAAAGGGCGGATCGAGCCTCCACTCGTGACGCCCGAACTCGTGCGCCCAGGCGCCGAAGTCGGCGCGATCGCGGCCGCCGGGATCGGGATAGAGGCGCTGCAGATCGGGGCGCAGCGCGTGCAGATGAACCAGCAATCGGCTGAGCCGTCCGCCCGGCGCGGGCTGCTGCAGCCAGGCGTAGAAGTTCGCGTCGGACGCAGCGGCATCGTCCGCAGAACCGGCCGCTGGGCGGTCGGCCGACGCCGGTAGCGCGAACGGATCGCCGAAGCGCGCGCGGCGCGCGCCCTGATCGAGATAGAGCCGGCGGGCGACGTCGGGAATCCGCGGACCGTCGGGCGCGGCGCCGCGGTCGGCGAGTCCGTCGGGCCGGAAGCGGGCGAAGGCGTAGGGCCACGGCCGGCAGTCGGCGTGGCCCGCGGCCAGCACGCGGTCGCGGTAGAGGCGGTAGAGATCGGCCGCGTCGCCGAGGTCGTCGAGCTGGAAGCGATCCTGATGCTTCGACACCGGGCCGAGGCGATCGGGATCGATGCCGCTGAAGTGGAAGAACGCGAGCGGCACCTCGACGCCGGCGCGATCGACGACCCGATAGCCCGCGGGATCGTCGACCGCGGCGTCGCCGTCGCGCAGCACCGTGCGCCCGTGCAGGTTCCAGTAGGCGACGTTGTGGCCCGGATCGCGCAGCACGCGCACGCCCGGATGCAGGCCGGGCGCGAGGTCCATCCACTTCTGGTCGACGAAGAGGCCGTCCTCGATGCGAACGATGCAGCAATCGCGCAGCCGATCGGCCCACCAGGCGACCAGCGCGCGGCCGACGTCGTCGCTGCGCAGCGCGACGAAGCCGAGGTTGTAGGTGCCGGCCTGCAGGATCGCCAATTCGTCGGGATGATGATCGTCGTCGATCGGCGCGGTCAGGTGCGGCGTCAGCACGACCGACGCGTCGTCGAGCGCCGCGCGCAGCCGGTCGAGCGGCCGCGCGATCAGGATGTCCGGATCGAAGTAGATCAGCGGATCGGCGCCCTGGTCGAAGAGATGGGCGAGCAGCGTGGGCTTGATCGCCGTGTTGGCTTCGAGCAGGGTGTATTGGAAGAGAAAGCCCGCGAGATCGTCGACGCGGTCGGCGAGCTGCTCGATCTCGAGCACCTCGAACGGCTCGGCGTCGGCGTCGAAATGCCCGTCGATGCGGTCGACGAGCAGCACGACGAAGCGTCCGTCGGGATGGTGCGCGCGGAAGCTTTCGGCGAGCACGCGCGCGTAGGCGAGGTAGTTCTTCGAGACGATGGTGCACGCGGTGAACATCGGACGGTGACGGTAGCATTCCGTCCGGCGCGGGACAATCGACCGCGGCGCGGCGCGCAGGACGATAGACTCGAATCATCATGCCGCACGCCGTACCCCGCACCGCCGCGCCGCGCCTGCCGGCCAGCTCGCTCGGGCCCTACCGCTGGCGCGACTATGCGGCCCAGCCCGATCAGCCGCGCTGCGAGCTCCTCTATGGCCATCTGCTCATGAGCCCGAGTCCGTCACCGCTGCATCAGCTGATCGTCGCGCTGCTCGCCGAGCGCCTGCGCAACGGCGTGCGCGCGTCGGGCGGCCTGGTGCTCTTCGCACCGCTCGATCTCCATCTCGCCGATCATTCGGTGGTGCAGCCCGATCTCGTCGTCTACCGGGCCGCGCGCCGCCCGGCGCTCGACGCGCGGCTGACGACCGCGCCCGACCTCGCGATCGAGGTTCTGTCGCCGGGCTCCGCGCGCCACGACCGAGGCACCAAGCTCGCGCTCTACGCCGAGGCCGGCATCCCGCACTACTGGCTCTTCGATCCGCACGCGCGCGACGCACAATTCCTGGTGCTCGGCGCCGACGGCTACCGCGTCGCCCTGCCCGGACCCGACGGCCGCTACCGCGCCGCCGACCTCGCGACCATCGACGTCGACGCGTTCTGGCGACTGGTCAGCGACGAAGCCGACGGCATCGCGCCGCGGTCGGGCGACTGAGATCGCCCGACGGCCATCGCAACGTCGAATGATCCCGGAGGTTCGGACGTAGTCCATCGCATGAATCGCACGACACCCGAACTCACGCTCCCCGAATCGCTCCTGCTGCTGGCCCTGCACGACCAGAAGGGCACCGTCTCGATCGGCGGCTATGCGCACATCGGCCTGGGCGGCGGCCTGCTGGCCGAGCTGCTCCTCGGCGGTTGGGTCGCCATCGAGGGCGACGACAAGCGCGCCAAGCTGGTCGTACAGCCCGGCGCCGCACCGCCGGCCGATCCGCTGCTGACGGCCTGCCTCGAACAGGTCCGCACTGCCAAGCGTCCGAGAGATCCCGGCCAGTGGGTCCTGACGTTCGGACAGCGCAAAGGATTGACCCATCAGATCGCCGAGGGGCTCTGCCAGCGCGGCATCCTGCGGGCCGAGCAGGCGCGCGTGCTGCTCATCTTCCCGCGCACGGTGTTCCCGGAGGTCGATCCGGGTCCCGAGCGGCGCCTGCTCGAGATGCTCGAACAGGCGATCTTCACCGACGCATCGATCGACGATCCGCATCGGCTGGCCCTGATCGCCATCGCCGACGCCGCCGGCCTGCTGGCGCCGAATCTCGGGCGCAAGCGTCTGAAGACGCGCAAGGATCGCCTCGCCCAGCTGCGCACCCAGGACGCCAGCGGCCAAGCCGCCGAAGCGGCCAAGGCGGCGATCGAAGCCGCGGTCGCCATCAGCGCCGCCATGACCGCAGCAAGCGCCGCGGTCACCATCAGCGTGACCAGCTGAGCCCGGGATCATGGCCGAACTCACCCTGCCCGAATCGCTGCTGCTCCTCGCCCTGGACGACGAAAAGGGCACGGCGCCCTCGACCTTCTTCCTCGATCTCGCCCTCGCCGGCGGCGTGATCACCGAGCTGCTGCTGGGCGGCTGGGTCGCGATCGAGCAAGAGAAACGCCGCGTCCATCTGGTGGTCCACGACGGTTCGGCTCCGCCCACCGCGCCGCTGCTGCGCGACAGCCTCGAATCGATTCGCATCGCCAAACGTCCGCGGTCGCCCAAAGACTGGGTGATGACCCTCGCGCGGGGCAGCAAGCTGCGCACGCAAATCGCCGAACCGCTCTGTCAGCGCGGCATCCTGCGCGCCGAGCGCACGTCGTTTCTCCTGGTGTTCAAACGCACGGTGTTCCCCGAGGTCGATCCCGGGCCCGAGCGGCAACTGATCGAAGCACTCGAGCACGCGATCTTCACCGACGAACCGATCGACGATCCCCGTCAGCTGGCGCTGATCACCTTCGCCGACGCCACGAACCTGCTGGCCCTGAACTTCGATCGCAAGCGCCTGCGGTCGCGCAAGGCGCGGCTGAAGGCGCTGAGCGTGGAGGACCACGGCGGCAGCGACGCGAACGAGGCGTTTCGCGCCGCGATCGTCATGCGCACAGCGGTGAAGGATGCCGTGGACGACGTCGCCAACAGCACGACCGGCTGAATCACGCGCGGGGCGCCGCGCGCGCGGTTAGTCGCCGCCGCCGCCCTGGGGCTTGCCGCCGCGGCGTCCGCCGAGCAGGATGTCGAGTCCGCCGCCGACCAGGCCGGCGCCGGTGCGCGCCGCGGTGCGGGCGGTGCTGCCCAGCACCTCGGCCGACGGCAGCTCGGTCACGGCGTCGCGCACGCCCTTGCGCACGCCCTGTTCGATGCGCGACGTCAGCTCGTCGGCAGTCTCGTCGAGCAGCTTCTCGAATTCCGGGCGGATCTGCCGTTCGATCAGCCAGCGCACGGCCAGCAGCGAGAACGCGGCCGCGGCCAGGCCGGCCAGGAGCGCCGTACCGAGCATGAAGAGGACGAGCTGCGCGGTCGACACGGCGCGTCCTCAGCCGCCGACGTAGGAACCGAAGACCAGGAAGAGCTGGGCGAAGCCGGCGGCCAGGCCGAGCGCCGCGCCGACCAGGATCAGCGTCAGCTCGTCCTCCTGGAAGCACGGCCGCAGCAGGTTCTGGAACTGATCGGGCGGCATCTCGACCATGCGCTGGCGCAGCAGGCGCTCGACGATCACGCCGCGCTCTTTGTTGAAGCCCCAGTGGTTGAACGGGTCCATCGACACCATCACCGCCTTGTCGCCGACCTGATCCTTGAGCTCGGCGTAGCCGCGCAGGCCGACCGAGAGCTGCGCCACCGGGCGCCCGAGCCCGACCACTTCGTCGACCACCGGTCGGATGTGCTTCTGGATCAGCTTGCGCGTGGCCGCGGCGTGCGGCCCGTTGATCATCTGGTCGATGATCTGGCGGATGGTGATCATCTCCTTGGTGACGATGTCGCACCACACGACGGCGACCTCGGCCTGGCGCTTGAGAAACAGCCCCTGCAGCACGAACGGCCCGATGCGGGTCGGATGGAGCGGCCGGAAGATCAGGTTGATCGCGATCCAGTTGGTGGCGAAGCCCACCAGCAGGCCGAAGACCGGCAGCACCCACACGCCCTTGTAGAACCACCACACGGCGAGCTGGATCAGGCCGAAGGCGAAGCCGAAGTACAGGCCCGAGCGGATCAGGAAGCGGAACTCGGCGTGGCCGCATTCGAGGAATAGCTTGTTGAGCAGCGCCTTGTCGGCCACCAGCTGGGAACGGATCATGTGCTTGAAGTCGATCAGCTCTTCGACCCGCTCGCCGATCTCGCCCATCAGGTTGTCGACCAGGCGCGGCATCTGCGCCTCGACCTCGCGGTAGACCTGGCGGCGGACGGTCGGCGGCAGGTTTTCCCACAGCACGGCGTTCTCGGAACGCATCACCTCATCGGTGTACTCGGCCAGGCGCGGGCCGACGACGGCGTTGATGTGCGCCGCGATGCGCGCCGGCTCCATCTGTTCGAAAAGCTCGCCGAGGGTGCCGAGCTGGTCCATCGTCGAGTCGACGAAGATCTCGGCCATCTTCGCCGCCTTGCGCGGGATGATGCCCTGCCAGCCGAGAAACGGCGGGATGCCGATGAATTCGAGCGGGGCGAAGGTCAGCTTGATCGCGACCCAGTTGGTCCACCAGCCGACCAGGCCAGCGACCACGGGGATGCTGGCGTAGCGCCAGAAATCGGCCTGGCCGAGGAACGCGGGCAGCCAGGACGGCAGGGAAGAGGCGAGCATGACGCGATCTTACCGCTGATGCTGCGCTGCGGCGAGCGCCGCCGACCACG
>JBCCOR010000377.1:0-5205 GCA_039025295.1 Acidobacteriota bacterium | reverse complement strand
CGCCGGCGCCGTCGACGACCGGCGGCTCCAGCGGTTTCCACAGCCGGGCGTTGAGATGCACCGCGCCGGGCGCGGGATCGCGGGCGGTGAAGACCGCGCGCGCGATCGCGCGGCGCAGGCCGCGCAGGGCGTCGGGGCGCGCGTCGGGCACGCCGAGATCGACGAACGCGCGGGCGTGATCGCCAAAAAGCTTGAGCTGGTCGATGGTCTGGTTGGCGCCGCTCTCGACCAGGCCGGGCGGCCGATCGGCGGTGAGGAGCAGCAGCGGCACGCGCGCCGCGCCGGCCTCGACCACTGCCGGCAGATGGTTGGCCACCGCCGTTCCGGACGTCGAGAGCACCACCGCCGGCCGGCCGGTGGCGCGGCCGACGCCGAGCGCGAAGTAGGCGGCGTCGCGCTCGTCGATCAGGTCGATCGTCGCGATGCGCGGCTCGTCGCGCAGGGCGAGGCGCAGCGGCGTCGAGCGCGAGCCCGGGCTGGCGACCGCGTGGGTGATGCCCGCGTCGGCGAGCGTGCCGATCGCGAGGCGGGCCCAGGCGGTTTGCAGCGCGGCGGCGCGCGCGTCGTGGAGCAGCGCGGTCATCGGGGAAGCCTGCGGGTGAACGCGTCGGCGCGGCGGCGTCAGTCGGGCGCGCCCAGCGCGGCCAGGATGCTGCGCTGCTTGAGGGCGGTTTCCGCATATTCCAGCGCCGGATCGGAGTCGGCGACCAGGCCGGCGCCGGCGTAGACGTAGGCGCGTCGGCCGGCGAGCATGCAGCTGCGCAGCGCCACGCCGAAGTCGCCGTCGCCGTCGCCGTCGAACCAGCCGATCGGTCCGGCGTACCAGCCGCGCTCCACGCCTTCCTGGTCGGCGATCCAGCCGAGCGCTTCGGCGGTCGGCACGCCGCCGACGGCCGGGGTCGGATGCAGCCGCTCGACCAGGTCGAGCACGTGCACCGGCCGGCGCAGCACGCCGCGGATCGGCGTGCGCAGGTGCAGCACTTCGCGCAGGCGCCGGATGCCCGGCGCGTCGGGCACGTCGAGCTCGCGGCACAGCGGCCGCAGATGCTCGAGGATGGCCTCGACCACGAGCGCGTGCTCCTCGGCGTCTTTGGGACTGTCGAGCAGGCGTGCCTCCTCGCCCAGCGGCAGCGAACCGGCCAGGGCCTCGGTCTCGACCCGCAGCCCGCGGCGGGCGATCAGCCGCTCGGGCGTGGCGCCGAGGAAAGTCGCGTCGGGGCGCAGGAAGGCGAAGCGGGTGCAGGCCACCAGGCCGTCGGCGAGCCGGGCGAGGATGCGGCCGGCGCGCGGCGGATCGGCGAGTTCGACCACCGAGCGGCGCGCGAGAACGATTTTGCGCACGTCGCCGGCGCGGATCACGGTCCGCACCGCCTCGACCTGCGTCCGCCAGCGCGTCGGATCGAGGGCTTGGACGGCGAGGATGCGGCCAGGCGCATGGGAGGTCAGCAGCTGGCCGGTGCGGGTCAGCGCGGTCTGCAGCTCGAGCAGCTCGTCGGCGATCCGTTCGACGCCGTCGGGCAGGGCGTCGAGGACGTCGAGCCCGACGGTCAGCGTCAGGGTTGCGGCGTCGCCGCCGTGCTCGGCCGACGGATTTCCCTGCATGTAGCGCAGGCGCGGCAGGCTGAACGCCGCGTCGCCGAACGACGACCACGGATCGTCGGCGGACGTCGATGACGTCAGGGGCGCGAAAGCGAAACCGCCGTAGAGCCGCGGCGGGCGCCGCGCCACGCCGCGCAGCGCGGGATGGCGGGCGACGAAGAGCCGCGGCCACAGCGTCTCGGCGGCGCGGCGCACGTCGGCGATGCGATGCGCGCCCGCAGCCTGGGTCGACCACGCTACGCCGCTGCCCGCAACCGCGGCGCCGCGCGGCGGATGCCAGAGAAACGGCATTGCGCCCGATGCGATACGCAGCAGCGTTTCGGGCACCACCCGCGGTGCCGGCACCGTGAGTGCGAGGAGTGGCTGCAGATCGGCCGGCACGGCCGCCAGGCAGTCGATGCGCGCCTGGTGCACGAAGTCGCGCATCGCGATGCGGGCGTCGGTCGTGCGCGCGTCCGTCGCCACCGGCGGCGGCTCGAAGGCCGGCGCGGTGCGCGGCGCGGGGGCGAGTCCACTCAGGCCGCTCATGATGCGGTCTCCGTCGCGGTGGTCGTCGCTGCGGGCTTGGCGGCGACGTAGAGATGGGCGACGCCGAAGGTCAGGGGCGCGGCGGTGAGCACGTCAAGGCCCGCACGGCGCATCTGCGCGGCGAACGCGTCGGCCGGCGGGAATGCGGCGATCGAGCGCTGCAGATAGGCGTACTCGCGATTGCCCGAGAGCAGGCCGCCGAGCCACGGCACCACCGTGTGGATGTGGAAGCGCGCGAGCGGCGCGAGCAGGCCGCCGCGCGGCTCGGACAGCTCGAGGATGACCACCCGGCCGCCCGGACGCGTCACCCGCGCCATCTCGCGCAGGCCGGCGTCGCGATCGGCGACGTTGCGGATGCCGAAGGCGATCAGCACGCCGTCGACCGCGTCGTCGTCGAGCGGCAGCGCCTCGGCCCGGCCTTCGCGCAGGGTGACGCGGTCGACGAGCTGCGCGTCGGCGACTTTGTCGCGACCGAAGGCGAGCATGTTGGCGGACGGGTCGATGCCGAGGACGGCGGCGTCGGGGTGACGGCGGGCGATGTCGAGGGCGATGTCGGCGGTGCCGGTCGCCAGATCGAGCACGCGCGGCGCATCCTGGCCGGCGAGGGCGAGGGCTTCGACCGCGCGCCGGCGCCAGCGGCGGTCGATGCCGAGGCTGATCACGCGGTTGAGCAGGTCGTAGCGATGGGCGATGCGATCGAACATCGCACCCGAGCCGTCGGCCGCGGACGACGAGGGCGTCGCGAGGCGCGGATCGGGCTGGGCGTTGGTGGTTGACGTCGACATGATCGGTCGGCTCTTATCGGTCGCGGTTGACCAGCGCGTCGGCGATCGTCGCCAGCGCGCGCTGGGCGCGGCTGTCGGGTAGCGCGTCGAGATGATCGATGGCGCGTGCGGCGCGCTCGCGGGCGAGCGTGCGGCAGGCGTCGATGGCGCCGGTGGCGTCGAGCGCGTCGAGCACGTGCTGGCGCAGGTCCTCCGGCACCGGGCTGTCGTCCTCGCCGTAGATCGGGGCGCTCGACGCGGTTGCGATCTGGGCGAACACCTCGCGCAGGGCAGGCCTGCGCTCGAGCGCCACGATCAGCGGATAGGTCATCTTGCCCTCGCGCAGATCGGTGAACAGCGCCTTGCCGATGCCGCTGCGGCTGCCGGTCGGGTCGAGCAGGTCGTCGACCGCCTGGAACGCCACGCCGAGATGCAGGCCGTAGGCTTCGAGATGGCGCACGTCGCTGGCGCTGAGGCCGCCGGCCAGGCCGCCGGCGCGCATCGCCCATTCGAACACCGACGCCGTTTTGCCTTCGATGATGCGGAAATAGGCCGCGCGGTCGGTGCGGAACTGGCCGCGGCTCGCGAGCTGCTCGGCCTCGGCGTGGATCATCGCGTCGATGGGGTCGAAGAGCGCCAGCTCGAGCCCGGGAATGCTCGCGCGGTGCACGCGGCGCAGGGCCTCGATCAGCACCCAGTCGCCGGCGAAAATCGCGGCCGCGTTGCCATAGACGGCGCGCGCGGTCGACGAGCCGCGTCGGACCTGGCTGTCGTCGACGACGTCGTCGTGCAGCAGCGTGGCGTTGTGCACGAGCTCGACCGCCACCGCCAGATCGCGCACGCGCGCATCGACGCCGCGACCGACGTGGGCCGCGAGCAGCACGCACAGCGGCCGCAGGCGCTTGCCACCGCGGTCGAGCAGATGCTGGGCAGCCTGACCGGCGAGGTCGTTGGGCGGCGCGATGCTGGTGAACGCGCGCTCGAAGTCGACCAGGTCGTCGCGAATGAAGCCGGCGAGGCGGGCCAGGCGCAGCGAGAGCTGGCGCAGGCCGCGGTCGGCGACGAGCTGCTGCAGGCGCGCCAGCAAGTCGCCGCCCGGCGCGGCCGCGCTGCGGCTCGGCGAGGGTCTGTCGCCGATTTCCTCGCGGAGCGGGCCGACCGGCTGCAGCGTTCGCGGATCGTCGAGGGCGCGCTGCACGCTGGGTGGGGAGGTCGTGGACGAACGCATGGACACGGTAGCCTTCATCGCGGGGCCTCGGAGGACGACGGCGGCGTAGAAGCACCGCCTGGATCGTTGTGTTGTTCGCTGTGCATGGCAGATAGATCAGACGTGAGCGGGTCGACGTCACGGGCGGGGTCGCCGTCGCTCTGGATCAGCATTTTGAGGCCGAGGCGAGCGATCAGGCCGCCGCCGAGAAGAATCTCGATCAGGCGATCGATGCGCCCGACCAGGGCTTCGAGGGACTCGAGACGTTCGCGGAAGACCGCTGCTTCATCGGATTCGATCCGATCGAGCTGAGGGATCCATTCGCGCAGGCTTTCGACCACGGGATCCCACTCGCGACGCTTGCGCGTGCGAACGATGTTGCGCACGACCTTCTCGAAGTCGGTCGCGGGTTGGAACGCGACGCGGCGACTGCCCGGCGCGCGTACGGCGCTGATCAGGCCCCAGTCGCGCAGCTCGCGGCAGGCCATCGAGACCGCACCACGACTCATGTTGAGACCGTCCATCAGGGTGTCGGTGTCGGCCGGGTCGGCGCGCGACAGCAGCCAGCTGTAGACCTGGGCGACCGCGGGGGGAATGCCCCAGCGCGGTCCCAAGGTGCCCCACAGCTGGACGAAGGCCAGACGAACGTCGTCGACGTCGGGTGCTGTCGTAGGGTCAGCGTGCGAAAGGGATCGATCACGTCGCATCGTGGTAGGAGAGTAGCATCTTCTATCTGAAGTTTCAAGAATTTTTGAAACTTCAGCCCGTGCTGATCGCCTGATGGCCGCAAACGACTCAGCGACGGTTCAGCTGAGTCAGCGCGCGGCGCTCCTGGCTGACGTCGGTCCGCCGCCCGCCGCGCGTCCGGTGCAGGATGCGCAGCTCGAGCGCGGCCGCGTCGAGGGCGAACGTGGCGCCATCATCGGTCGCGAAGCACGCGAGCAATGTGCCGTCGAGATCGTGCTCGACGCGCAGAAAGACGACCGTCGCGTCAGGTCCGAGATCGGTGGGTCGATCGAATGCGCCATCTGCCATGGCGCGTGATCATGTCGTAGAAGCGCGCGCCCAGCCAAGGGCGCGCGGCAGCTCCGAACAGCGCGCGCCCTG
>JBCCOR010000376.1:0-5213 GCA_039025295.1 Acidobacteriota bacterium | reverse complement strand
GGCGCTCGACTTCGGACTGACCGTGCCGGACGTCTTCGCGATCATCCCGGATGCGCCAGCCGAAGCGCCGCCGGCGGATCCGACGCCGGTTTCCGTCGCGCCGTCGGCCGCCGACACCGCCGCATCGGCGCCGACTGACGCGCCTGCGGTGCCCGAGCCGTGGACCCTCGATCCGGAGGACGGTGGAGAAGACGCGGACGCGACGCAGCCCGCGGACGCGGTGGACGACACGCGCGCTTCGGCAGCGACGATGAGCGATGACACGCTCGCCCTGCTGCTCGGTGCGGCCGAGGTGCCGTCGCCGCCGCCGCCGGAGACGATCTCGATGCCGGAAGCTCCGTCGTCCGCCGACGACGCGCACGACGCGGTAGCCACGGCGACCACCGAAGCCGCACCGGCGATCGAGGAGCCGGCGGAGATCGCGACGGTCGTCGAGGAGGACGATGCCGCAGCCGGCACCGTCGACGAGACCGCGCACGCGCCGGACGCCGCATCCGCGGTGGAAGACGACGATCCTGAGCCGGACGATGATTCCGAGCGGGACGACGATCCTGATCGGGACGACGAGCCCGATCCGGACGACGATCCTGATCGGGACGACGAGCCCGATCCGGACGATGACCCGAGCGGCGGCGCAGACGACGGGCCGCCGCCGCCGCCGCTGCCGCCTCTGCCGCCGCTGCCACCCGTTCCGCCGCCCGCTGAAGCGTCGCAGGCATCGAGCGCGGCCGATGCGTCGGTCCGCGCCGCTGGCGCCTCGGCAGATCAGGCGCCAGCGGCGATGCCGCCCGAACTGCCTGTTCCGCCAGCGCCCAAGAGCTCGCTGGTGCCGACGGCCGCAGCGCCGTCCGACGACGCGGCGCCATCCGCGCCGGACGATGCAAGCGTCGACGAGCGCGCTGCATCACCGTCTGCATCGGCCGCCGAGATGGCCGCGGTAGACGAGATCCCGCGGGCCCACGTGCCTGCGCCAGCCGATCTCGTCGCGCGCGACGACGCGGCCGCATCGCGCGATGCGACTGCGCCGACGGATGAGCCCGTGCCGGTCGACGAACCCGCGTCGACCGCCGAGGCTGCTCCGGTCGACGAGTCTGCGTCGACTGTCGAGGCTGCTTCGGTCGACGAGACCGCGGCGATCAATGAACCTGTTCCGGTCGACGAGCCCGCGCCGACCGCCGAGGCTGCGTCGACCGGCGAGCCCGCGCCGACCGACGCGTCCACGTCGACTGCTGAGGCTGCATCGACTGACGAGCCCGCACCAGCCGATGCGTCCGCATCGACGGGCGAGCCCGCGCCGGTCGACGCGCCCGCGTCGGCGGGCGCGCTCGCGCCGGCCGAACCGTCTACATCGCCCGAGACGACCGCGCCGGTCGGCGTCGTCGAACCCGTGCGCGCATCGCTGCCCGTGGCGTCGTCGTCGCTGCGCGCCGTGCCGCGCGGCGACGACGTGCTGCTGCCGCTGTCGTTCGCGCAGGAACGCCTGTGGTTCCTCGACCGCATGCAGCCGGGCGGGCACGTCTACAACCTGCCGATCGCGATCCAGCTGGGCGGCGCGCTCGACCGCGCCGCGCTCGACGCCGCGCTGCGGGCGCTGATCGCGCGCCACGAGTCGCTGCGCACGACCTTCGTCTCGATCGAAGCGCCGGGCGACGGGATCGTCGCCGACGACGCCGCGCGCGCCCAGCTCGAGGCGGTGCAGCGCATCGCGTCGATCGACGCGGCCGCGCCGGCCGGCGCGTCGCCGGTGCGCAGCGCGGTCGATCTGCGCGCGCTCGAACCCGACGCGCGACGGCGCGAAGCGGATCGCCTGATGCGTCGCGACGCGCGTCGGCCGTTCGATCTCGCCCGCGGTCCGCTCGTGCGCGCGTCTCTCCTGCGCCTGAGCGATCACGAGCACTGGCTGCTGCTCGGCGTCCATCACGCGATCGCCGACGGCTGGTCGATCGGGGTGCTGCGGCGCGAGCTGCGGCAGCTCTACCGCGCCACCGCCGCGACGACCGATCCGGCGGCGCGCGCGCCCGACGCGCTCGCCGCGGCCGCCGGGCTCGAAGCGCTGATCGTGCAGCCGGCCGATCACGCCGTGTGGCAGCGCGCCCGCTTCGACGAGGCGCGCATCGAGGCCGAGCTGGCGCACTGGCGCACGGTGCTCGACGGCGCGCCGGCGCGGCTCGAGCTGCCGCTCGATCGTCCGCGACCGGCGGTGCAGGAGCACGCCGGCGGGCGGGTTTCCCGCATGCTGCCGCCGGCGCTGACCGCCGGCCTCGACCGCTACGCCGCGTCGCGCGACGGCGTCACCCGCTTCATGGTGCTGCTGGCGGCCTTCCAGACCGTGCTCGGCCGCTACGCCCACACCGCCGACGTCAGCGTCGGCACGCCGGTCGCCGGCCGCGTCGAGGCCGCCCTCGAGCCGCTGATCGGTCTCTTCGTCAACACCGTCGTGCTGCGCACCGATCTCGGCGGCGCGCCGCGCTTCGACGATCTCGTCGATCGCGTGCGCGCGACCGCGCTCGACGCGTTCGCCCATCAGGAGCTGCCGTTCGAGCGCCTGGTGGCCGATCGCCAGCCGCGCCGCAACCTGAACCATCCGCCGCTCTTCCAGGTGCTCTTCGTGCTGCAGAACGCGCCCAGCGGCGCGGCGGCGCCCGCCGACGCACCCATCGACGCGGCGGCCGTGCCGGCGGATGCCGCGGCCGTCGACGCGTCGGACGGGCTGTCGTTCGCGCTGCGCGAGCCGTTCACCGACACGGTGAAGTTCGATCTCGAGCTGGTCGCGTCGGAGCGCGGTGATCAGCTCGGCCTGACGCTGCGCTACGCCCGCGCGCTCTTCGATCCGGCCATCGCCGAGGGCATGCTCGGCGCGGTCGAGGCGCTGCTCGGCGCGGCGCTCGCCGATCCGTCGCGCCCGATCGCCGATCTGCCGCTGCTCGGCCGCGATGCCGCCGCGCGCCTGCTCTACGACCACAACGACACCGCCCGCACGTTCACCGGCCCGCTGGCGTCGGCGTCGACCCTGCACGCCATGGCCGCGGCCCAGGCGGCGCGCACGCCCGACGCCGTGGCGCTGCGCTGGCAGGGCGCGGGCGGCGGCTGGGACGGCGAGGCGACGATGTCGGCGCTGCCGAGCCGTGCGCCGCACGCATCGCCGGTCGCCGTCGGCAGCGAGGTGCTCGACTTCGCCAGCCTGGAGAAGCGCGCCAACCGCCTGGCGCATCATCTGATCGACTGCGGCGTCGAACCCGAAGACCGCGTGCCGCTGCTGCTCGAGCGCGGGCCGGACCTGATCGTCAGCCTGCTCGCCGTGCTCAAGGCGGGCGCGGCCTACGTGCCGCTCGATCCGCAGCATCCGCCGGCGCGGATCCTCGATCTGCTGCGCGAAGTCCACCGCGGCCAGATCGCGCCGTTGCTGCTCACCGAGTCAGCGATCGTCGGTGCCCTGCGCCGGACCGACGAAACCCTCGATGCGCATCTCGCCGAGATGGTCAACGTACTCGCGTTCGGCGCCGCGCGCGGACTGGACGCTGACGCCGCCACCCTCGAGGCGCAGCTGGCGGCGCGCGCGTCGGCGCCGCCGGCGGTCGTCGTCGAACCGCAGCAGGCGGCCTACGTGCTCTACACCTCGGGCTCGACCGGTCGGCCGAAGGGCGTGATCATCAGCCATGAGGCGATCCGCAACCGCCTGCTGTGGATGGCCGAGGATCTCGGCATGCTCACCGCCGACGGCACGCGCGCCGCGGCCGGCGAGCGCATCCTGCAGAAGACGCCGGCGACCTTCGACGTCTCGGTGTGGGAGCTCTTCCTGCCCTTGGCGATCGGCGCCGAGCTGGTGCTGGCGCCGGTCGGGATGGAGAAGGATCCCGAGCTGCTGGTGCGCCATCTCGCCGACCAGGCGATTACCACGGTGCATTTCGTGCCGTCGATGTTCGCGCTGGCGGTCGACGCGCCGGGCCTGGCCGATCTGCGCGATCTGCGCCGGATCGTGTTCAGCGGTGAGGCTCTCGATCCGGCGCTGGTGCGGCGGGCGCGGATGGCGCTGCCGCGCAGCGTCGCCTTGCACAACCTCTACGGCCCGACCGAGGCCGCCGTCGACGTCACCCACTGGCCGGTGCCGGCCGACGAGCCCGCGCCCGCGCTGGTGCCGCTCGGCGGGCCGGTGGCCAACACCCAGGTTTACGTCTTCGATCCGCAGCAGCGTCCGGTGCCGGTGGGCATGGCGGGCGAGCTGTGGCTGGGCGGCATCCAGCTGGCGCGCGGCTATCTGCACCGGCGCGATCTGAGCGCCGAGCGCTTCGCGCCGCATCCGCTCGCCGGCAGCGCCGACCTCGGCGCGCGCCTCTACCGCACGGGCGATCGCGTGCGCTGGCGCGGCGACGGCGTGCTCGAATTCCTCGGACGCCTCGACGGCCAGGTCAAGGTGCGCGGCGTGCGCATCGAGATCGGCGAGGTAGAGACGGCGCTGCGCGATCTGCCGACGGTCGGCCACGCGGCGGTGGTCGCGCACCGCGGCGCGGCGTCCGACGGCGAAGCCGAGACCACGCTGGTCGCCTACGTCGTCGCCGCCGATCCGCTGCGTCCGCCGACGCCGCACGCGCTGCGCCAGGCCCTGCGCGCCCGCCTGCCTGAAGCCTACGTGCCCGCGCGCGTGCTGCTGCTCGACGCGCTGCCGCTCACCCGCAGCGGCAAGATCGCGCGCCGCGAACTGCCCGCGCTCGACGCGGCGCCGTCCGACGCGCCGCCTTCAGCGGACGCCGCGCCGTCGGCCGATGCCGCGCCGCCCGCCGGCTGGACCGAGGCGGTCGCGGCGCTGTGGCGCGAGGTGCTCGGGCTCGACGCGGTCGGCCTCGACGACACCTTCTTCGATCTCGGCGGCCACTCGCTGCGCCTGGTGCGCGTCCAGCGGCTGCTGCGCACCCGCCACGACGTCCGCCTGACGATCGTCGAGCTCTTCCGTCATCCGACGGTCGCCGCGCTGGCGGCCCATCTCGACGCGCATCACGCGCCGCCCAGGCCCCCGGTCGACCCCGTCGCGTCGTCGACGGACGCATCGGCATCGGCGATCGACGCGCCGCTGGCGGCGGCGCGCGCCGACGCCGCGGCGCCGGCCGACGCGATCGTCGACGCGCCTGCCGCGCCTGCGATCGTCGACGCGCCCGCCGCGGCCGAGCCGATCACCGCCGACGCGCCTGCGCCGGTCGCCGCCGACGTGCCCGCCGCAG
>JBCCOR010000375.1:0-5225 GCA_039025295.1 Acidobacteriota bacterium | reverse complement strand
CGCCGCCCACGATCAGCACCGGCACGTCAACCGTTTTGGCCACGCCGCGGCCCGCACGGGATCGCCCGCGCTCAGCCGCGCTCGCTTGCCGATTGTTCGCCCTCATGCCCGGTGCATTGTACGCCCGCATGCGCGCCTCGGGGCACGCGTTCTGCGGCGGTCAAGGTAGGGCGGCATGGCGCGGCAGCCGGACGGTGAGCACGGCACCGCCGTCGGGATGGTTGGCGGCGGCGATCTGGCCCTCGTAGCCCTCGACGATCGTTTTGGCGATCGCGAGGCCGAGTCCGGCGTGGGCACCGCTGTCATTGCGGCTGCCCGGGCGGTCGCTGAAGAAGCGGTCGAAAAGACGGTCGAGATTGCCCGCTGCGATGCCCGGGCCGCGATCGCGGATCGTCACCTCGACCTGGGCGTCGCCGCGCGCCGCGAGCGCGACCGTGATCTCGCCGTCGACCGGCGAGAAGCTGGTCGCGTTGTCGAGCAGATTTTCGAAGACCTGTGCCATCCGCAGCGCCGAGGCCCAGACCACCAGCGGCGTTTCGGGAGCGCGCAGTCGGTAGCGCACCGGCCGCGCGTTCGTGCGCAGCTCGAAGCGCTCGATCAGGCCGCGCAGCAGCGGGATCAGGTCGACCGGCTGACGCGAGTGCTCCTGCCAGCTGACGGCGTCGAGGCGCGCGATTTCGCGCACGCTGTCGATCAGCCGCTCGAGGCGCGCGACGTCCTTGAGCACCATGCCGGTGAAGCGCGTGCGCGCGTCGTCGTCGTCGAGCTCGGGCAGCAGCTCGGCGACGTTGCGGATCGACGCCAGCGGGTTCTTGAATTCGTGGGAGACATCTGACGCGAACGATTCGAGAAAGCGGATGCGATCCTCGAGTCGCCGGGTGAGCTCGGCCAGGGCGCGGCTCAGATCGCCGATCTCGTCGAGGCGGCGGCGGGCGCGAAAGCCGCGGCGCAGCCGGCCGCGTCCGTCGAGCGCGGCCGCGGCTTCGCGCGTCAGGCGCTGCAGCGGCTGCGCGATCGTGGTCGACACCAGCAGGCTGAGCACCACCGCCGCCAGCATCGAGGCGAGGATCACCTTGAAGGTCGCCAGGCGAAATGCGTCGAGCGCGGTCAGGATCTGAACCGTCGACTTCGAGACCAGCACGGCGCCGACGACGCGCTCGTGATGGAACACCGGCAGCGCGCTGTAGAGCGTCAGCGAGCGGCCGACGGGCGACGGGCGAATGCCGCTGCCGTAGCGCCCGTCGAGGGCGGCGTCGAGCTCGGCGCTGCGCAGGGTCGCGCCGCGGGCTTCGAACGGTCGGCGCCCGTCCGCCAGCGCGGCCGCCGCGCCGTTGCCGCCGTCGTCGCTGGCGCGCAGGCGGTCGTAGAGGCGGTAGACCGTGCGGCCGACGCGGTAGAGCGCGCGATCGAACGCGCTGTCGAGCGCTGGCAGCGGATCGTCGTCTTCGGTTTCGATCTCGACCGGTGCGTCGTCGCGCGGTCCCAGACGACTCGAGTCGGCGAGCAGCCGATGGTCGGGGGCGACGATGCGCAGGCGCGCGTCCTGGCGCTGGCGCAGGTTGATCAGGATCTGCTCGGCGCGCTCGGCGTTGATCTGCCCGACGCCGGCGACGACGTCGGGCAGCGGCGCGTCGTCGGGCGCGGTCTCGATCAGCGCGGTCTCGACCAGCGCGGCGGCGAGCAGGCGCCCCTGCTGCACCATCGCCCGCTCCTGCATGCGCAGCAGATGCTCCTCGTAGGTGCGCAGCGACAGGATGCCGAAGGTCGGCAAGAACACCAGCAGGATGTTGAACGCCAGCAGGCGCAGCCAGATGCGCGAGAGAAAGCGGAGCAGGCGGCGCATCGGAACGCGGTGACCTCAGGTGGGGGGACGGTAGCGGTAGCCGAGACCGTAGACCGTCTCGATGTGGTCGAAGTCGGCGTCGAGCCGGCCGAACTTCTTGCGCAGTCGCTTGATGTGGCTGTCGATCGTGCGATCGCTGACGTAGGTGTCGTGGGGATAGCCTTCCTGGACCAGCTGTTCGCGGCTCTTGACGTGGCCAGGATGGCGCACCAGCGCGCGCAGGATCAGGAATTCCGTCACCGTCAGATGCACCGCCCTCTGCTGCCAGTGGGCGGTGTAGCGCTGCAGATCGAGGCGCAGCGGACCGACGTCGAGCAGCGATTCGGCGCTGCCGTCGTCGTGGCGGCGCAGCAGCGCGAGGCGGCGGAAGAGCACCTTGACCCGCGCCGTCAGCTCGCGCATCGAAAACGGCTTGCACAGGTAGTCGTCGGCGCCCAGCTCGAGGCCCAGAACGCGATCGAATTCGTCGTCGCGCGAGGTCAGGAAGATGATCGGCATCGGCTCCGAGCGTGCGCGCAGGCGGCGGCACAGCTCGCGGCCATCCATCTTGGGCATCATGATGTCGAGCACGGCCAGGTCCGGCAGGCGCTGCTCGAAGGCCTGCCACGCGCTCTCGCCGTCGCCGTAGACGTCGACCGCGTAGCCCTCGCGGCGGAGCGCGAAGCTGACGGTCTCGCGAATGTGTTCTTCGTCGTCGACCAGGGCGATCGTGCCCTGATGGGTGGCGTGCATCGGCAATCTCCGCGGGATGGGTTCGGGCGTGGTCTCAGGACGCGTTCTGCAGGCTGTCGAGAATGCGTCGGTAGATGGCGTAGCGTCGGGCGGACAGCGTGCCTGCGTCGACCGCGGCGCGCACCGCGCAGCCCGGCTCGTGCACGTGCGTGCAGTTGGGGAAACGGCAGTCGACGGCGAGGGCCGCCAGATCGTCGAAGGAGTGGGCGAGCGCGTCGGGGCGCAGCTGCCACAGCCCCATCTCGCGGATGCCGGGCGTGTCGATCACCGTGATGGCCGCGTCGGCGAGATGGAAGAGGCCGGCGCGGGTGGTGGTGTGGCGACCGCGGGCGTAGACCTCGCTGACCGCGCCGGTGCGGATGTCGAGCTGCGGCGAGAGCGCGTTGAGTAGCGACGACTTGCCCACGCCACTGTGGCCGACGAACGCCGCGGTGGTGCCGCGCAGCCGCGCGCGCAGCGCGTCGATGCCGATGCCGCGCGCGGCCGAGCAGCGCAGCACCGGGTGGCCGAGCTCGGCGTAGGTTGCGAGCAGATCGTCGAGCGCGGGTGTCTCGTCGGGCGACAGCAGATCGATCTTGTTGACCGCGATCAGCGCCTGGGCGCCGCTCTGGGCGATGGCGATCAGGTAGCGGTCGATCAGCGCCGGGCGCAGCGGCGGCGTGCCGACCGAGGCGACGTGGACGATCCAGTCGACGTTGGTGGCGATCAGCCGGCGCTGGCGCGGGTTGTGCGGATCCGGACGCGACAGCTCGGTGCGCCGCGGATGCACGCGGTGCACCCGATGCTGCAGCTGGTGGCCGGTCGCGCCGTCGGCCGCCGCCCCCTCGATCGGCGCGTAGTCGACCGCGTCGCCGACGGCCAGGGTGGCGCGCTGATCGGCCGCCAGGCGGCTCGGCAGGGCGCAGGGCGTGCCGTGCGACGTGGCCGACAGCAGCGGGTTCGCACCGTCGCCATCCTGCGCGGTCGACGATGCGCTGGCGAACGCATCGCCGTCGATCACCCAGCACTGCCCCGAGGCGATCGCGGCGACGCGTCCCGGGCGGGCGTGCGCGGGCACGGGCGCCTCGGGCGTCTCGCCGGTCGCGTCGGCGCTGGCCGATGCGGTCGGGCTGCTCGGTGGACTGTCGGGCTGGCTCCAGGCGTCGAAGCTCTCGTCGTCGAGATCGTCGGCGTCGAGGGCCTGCTGTGCGCGCTTGCGCAGCAGATGCTGCGAGGCGTCGCGCCCGCGGGTGGCGCGGCGGCGTTTGCTCACGTCGTGGTCCGGCCGTCCACGGGCGCTCAGGCGCGCTGCTCGGGCGTCGTCGGCGGCGGATCGGGCAGGGCCTGCGCGCGCTCGTGCACGGTCAGCGCAGCCTTGTCGAGGGCGTCGAGCAGCGGCCGATAGAGCGCCGGCGCGGTCGGCACGTGCACGCCGACCAGGCGCTGGCCGGCGTCGTCGACCAGGCGCTCGGTCATCGCCAGATCGATCGCGAACGCGGTCGGCAGACCGACCGTGGTCGCCATGGCGGTGTCGCCGCCGGGCGTGCCGACGTGATGGAAGGTGCTGGTCAGTCGACGATGACCGCCGTCGGCGTCGCGGACGTCGAACTCGTGATGCAGCACGACCAGATCGGCCGCGTCGTCGTCGAGCGGCAGACGGTCGATCAGCAGATGGGCGAGCGCCTCGGCGGGCGTGCGCGCGCCGTCGGGAATCGGCGCGTCGTCGAACAGGCCGAGCCAGCGCAGCGCGCGCAGCGCAGCGCCGGTCGGATGGAGGCCGAGCGCCGACGCGACGCGCAGCTGCAGGCCGTCGGCGTCCTCGTCGTCGGACCCGACGGCCAGGCTCATGGCGACCAGCGCGCGGTAGGTGGTCGCGGCAGCATCGTCGCCGTCGCCGGCGCGCGCAGGCAGCGCGTGAAGCTCGTCCGCCAGGCCGAGCCGCACGACCGCGTCCCAGATCTCGCAGAAGCCGGGATAGCGCAGCGTGCCGCGCATCAGCGTGTGGGCCTCGGGAATGTCGAGGATCGCGCGGTAGGGCAGCGCGTCGCGGTTGGGATAGGCCTCGAAGCGGGCGAGGCCGGGCACGTCGACCGGCCAGGTCGTGCGAAACAGGCGATCGTGGGTGACCCGGCGCACGCGTCCCTGGCGCAGGTAGACGGCGCCGCTCTCACCGGCCATCGCGACGTTGCGCGGGTTCCAGGTGATCGCGTAGCCGAGCGGATTGCGATCGCGCGCGTCGAGCGCGGGCAGGCCGCCGCCGTAGGAGGCGAAGCGCAGCACCTTGCCGCCGTCGGCGTGGACGGCGTCGATCGTCTGCGCGGCGGTCATCAGGTCGATGCCCGGATCGAGGCCGGTCTCGCACACCAGGGCGACGCCGGCATCGCGCGCCGCGCGGTCGAGCGCGGCCGTCTCCGCGGCCCGATACGACGCCGAGGCGAACGTCGCGCCGTGCTTGACGCACGCACGCGCGATCGCCGGCTGAAAGCGCGGCGGCAGCATGTGAACGACCGCGCGTGCGCCCGAGACGATCGCGTCGAGGGCGTCCGAATCCTGGGCGTCGATGACCTGCGTGCGGCCGCGTGGATGGGCGGCTGCCCGCGGCGCCGCCGGCGGGGCGGGGGCCCGGGCCGCGGCCACGACCACCCGGGGCCAGGTGGGCGCGCGGGCGAGG
>JBCCOR010000374.1:0-5232 GCA_039025295.1 Acidobacteriota bacterium | reverse complement strand
GACCCGGCCCCGAGCCCTCGCCTTGCCCCGGGATCTCGGTGCGTTTCTTCCCGGAACGACTCACCACCAGAAAGATCATGAGCCCTCATCAAGACTCCCACACCAGTGACTCCCGTCTCCCCGTCACCGTCCTGTCCGGCTTCCTCGGCGCGGGCAAGACCACCCTGCTCAACCAGGTGCTCAACAACCGCGAAGGGCGCCGGGTCGCCGTGATCGTAAACGACATGAGCGAGGTCAACATCGATGCCTCGCTCGTCGAACGCGGCGGCGCCGAGCTCTCGCGCACCGAAGAGAAGCTGGTCGAGATGACGAACGGCTGCATCTGCTGCACGCTGCGCGACGATCTGCTCGCCGAGGTCTCGCGGCTCGCCCAAGAGGGTCGCTTCGACTACCTGCTCATCGAATCGACCGGCATTTCGGAGCCGATCCCCGTCGCGCAGACGTTCACCTTCGAGGACCAGGACGGCGTGAGCCTGAGCCAGCTGTCGCGCCTCGACACAATGGTCACCGTCGTGGACGTCGCGAGCTTCCTCGAGGACTACAACGAAGCCGAAGCCCTCCAGGAGCGCGGCGAATCGCTGGGCGACGACGATCACCGGACGGTCACCGACCTGCTCGTCGATCAGATCGAGTTCGCCGACGTCATCGTGCTCAACAAGCTCGATCTGGTGGACGAAGAGCAGGCCCTTCGGGTCGAAGGCATCGTGCGGGCGCTCAACCCCGGCGCCGAGATCCACCGGGCGACGCGCGGCCAGGTGCCGCTCGAATCCGTGCTCGACACCGGCCTGTTCGACTACGAGAAGGCGGAGAGCTCCGCGGGCTGGATTCGCGAACTCCAGGGCGAGCACACGCCCGAAACCGAGGAATACGGCATCTCGAGCTTCACCTACCGAACGTCGCATCCCTTCGACGCCGAGAAGCTCTGGGCGTTCCTGCACGACGCCGAAAACTGGCGCGGCGTGCTGCGCTCGAAGGGCTTCTTCTGGGTGGCCGCGGATCACAAGACCGCCTATGAGTGGGCCCAGGCTGGCGGCGTCAGCAGCGTCAATCCGATGGGCATGTGGTGGGCGGCCGTACCGCGCAAGCATTGGAGCCATCCGGATGGCGAGCGGCCCGACGAGAAGCCGGAATGGCATCCGCGCTTCGGCGATCGCGCCCAAACGCTGGTCTTCATCGGCCAGGGGATCGACGAGATGGCGGTGCGCGAGCGACTCGACGCGTGCCTGCTCGACAAGGATGTCGCTGCCCAGGACAGCACGCGCTGGCGAGCGCTTTCGAATCCGTTCCCGGAGCTGCACATGACCGCAGGATCGGCCTGATGCGCACCCAAGCTCGCGCGCACCGCTACGACGTCGCGATCATCGGCGCCGGCGCGGCCGGTATCGGCGTGGCGGTGGCCCTCGGCGATGCCGGCATCGGGAACTTCGTGGTGCTCGAGCGTCACCGCGTCGGCGCGTCGTTCGCGCTGTGGCCGGCCGAGACGCGCTTCATCACGCCCTCGTACCCCACGAACTCGATCGGCATGCTCGACCTGAACTCGGTCGTGATCGGCACCTCGCCCGCCTTCAGCCTGAAGACCGAGCATCCGACCGGACACGCCTACGCGACCTATCTGAAGGCGATCGCGCTGCACTTCGGGCTGCCGATCCGCGAACAGACCAACGTGACGCGCATCACGAAGGAAGACGACGAATTTCAGATCGAAACGGACGATCAGACCGTGCGCGCCAAGCACGTCATCTGGGCCGCGGGCGATTTCCAATACCCGCGCCTGAACGGCTTCGCCGGCAGCGAGTTCTGTCAGCACACCGCGATGATCGGCAGCTACGACGATCTCGAAGGCGATGACTTCATCGTGGTGGGCGGCTACGAAAGCGGCGTCGATGCGGCCTACTACCTGGCCCAGCGCGGCAAGCGCGTGCGCCTGTTCGACCAGGAATCGCCGTGGGACAGCCCCAGCTCCGACCCCAGCGTCGCGCTTTCCACGTACTCGCTCGAGCGCATGCGCGACGAACGGTTCACCCAGCAGGTGAAGCTGTTTCCGAACACGCAGATCGCTTCGGTCGCGCGCGAGGGTGGGAACTACGATGTCGTCGCCGCAGACGGGCGCAGTTTCCAGACCGCCGTGCCGCCCGTGTTCGCGGGCGGCTTCGAGGGCAGCCATGCGTTCGTCGCGCCCTTTTTCGAACAGCGCGACGACGGCTTCCCTGTGCTGAGTAAGCACGATGAATCCACCCTCGTGCCGGGCATGTTCCTCTGCGGCGCCGCCGTCCGCCACGACGATCACATCTTCTGCTTCATCTACAAATACCGACAGCGCTTCGCCGTCGTCGCCAAAGCGATCGCAACGTCCATGGGGCAGCCGGCCGAGGCGCTGGAAGAGTACCGAAAGTGGGGCATGTACCTGGACGATCTCTCGTGCTGCGGCGAGGAGTGCGTGTGTTGAACCCGCACGAGGATGGGCCGGCCGCGCCGCCCGCGCGGCGCAGCCGGCTGGCCCGGGCGCTGCGCGTCGAATGGCTCGGGCAAACGGTCGCCAGCCTGTGCTGGATCGTCAGCGTCTTCGTATACGGCATCAGCTCTGGCGGCGACTGGCTGCAGCTCTCGGCCGCGTCGTCGTGGCTGGTGGCCAACATCGCGGCGCTCGTCAACGCCGAGGCGGACTGAGGCGCGCATCTCGCCAGCGCCTGCCGATCGGCGCCGCCGCCGCGGCCGGCGGTCCGGATCAGCGACCGGGCGCGAGGCGATCGAGCAGCCACAGCCGGGCGGTGTTCCAGTCGCGGGTGACGGTCTTCTGCGTCACGCCGACGATTTCCGCGGTCTGATCGAGGGTCAGGCCGCCGAAATAGCGCAGCTCGACGACCTGGGCCGCCCGCGGCTGGATGGTGGCCAGCCGCTCGAGCGCGGTATGCAGATCGATGGCGTCGATCACGCCGTCTTCGCCCGGGGCGGGGTCGAGCGCGTTGGTCAGCGTCACGCGCTGCTGATCGCCCGCCCGCTTCGAGGCCGCTTTGCGGCGGGCGTGGTCGACCAGCACCTGGCGCATCGCTTTGGCGGCGAGGGCGAAGAAATGCACGCGGTTCTCGACCCGTCCCGGATCCTGCCCCAGAAGCTTGACGTACGCCTCGTGCACCAGCGCCGTTGGCTGCAGGGTGTGGCCGGCGCCCTCGGCCTGGAACTGCCGCACGGCCAGAACGCGCAGCTCGCGGTAGACCAGCGACACCAGCCGGTCGAACGCCTGCGCGTCGCCGTCCCGCCAGCGCGCGAGCCAGTACGTGACGTCGGGCGTCTCGCTCATCGCTCGGACGGCGCCTCGCGCGACGCGTCAGCCACCTTCGCCAGATAAATGGCGTAATCGTCCTCGGTGAGCACCACGCGCTCGTGGCCCGCGGGATAGTGGCGCCGGCGGATCTCGAGCGCTTGCCGGTACAGCGGGCCCGCCCGCTCGAGATCGCGGCGCGACGCATCCGCGCGGTCGCGGTAGACGCCGGCCAGTCCCCAGTAGATCCAGGCAGCGCTCGTGCTGTCGGTCGCGAAGCGCTCGAAGTAGAACGCCTGCGCCTGCGTGAGCCACCGCTCGGCCTCCTCGAGGCGCCCCTGCTTCCAGCTCGCCAGACCGAGGCCGAGCATCGCGGTGCCCGGGGTGCTCGCGCGCGACGACGACGGATCGTCGAAGAACGCGAGCACCTCCGCATAGCGCTGCTCGGCTTCGGCGTAGCGCCCCTGGAGCCAGAGCGTCCACGCGATGCGCACGATCATCCCCGGCTCCCGCCGTCGGCGGTCATCGGGCGGCTGCAGGCGGATCTGCGCGAGCGCGCCCGAGAACAGGCGCTCGGCCTCTTCGTACCGACCCTCGAGGCGCCGCATCGAGGCGTATTCGTTGTAAGAGCTGACGATGGGCCGCGACCCGGGCTCGAGGGTTTGCTTGCGGATTTCGAGGGCGCGCGCGCAGTACCGTGCCGCCGCGGCGAACCGCAGGGTTCGCTGCTCGAGCACACACAGGCTGGCGTGGCTCGTCGCAACGTGGGGATGCGATGCGCCGAGCGCGCGCTCGCGCATGCGCAGGGATTCGGCCAGCAGCGGCCGCGCTTCATCGTACGCTTTCTGGGCCTTCAGCAGATGGCCGTAGGCCTCGAGACAGCGCGCGCGCATCGCCTCGTCGCCGTGCGCGTCGATCAGCGGACAGGCGCGGTCGAAATACGGGCGCGCGGCATCGAACGCGCGGCGACGCACCAGCCCCACGCCGAGGTGGTACACCGTGAGCGCCAGGTCCAGCGGCTCGGTGTCGGGCGAGGCCTCTCGGATCGCCAGGGCCCGCTCGTAGTAGGTCTGCGCCCCCGCCGCATCCCCGGCCTTGGTCTTCATCATGCCGATGTCGTGCAGCGTTGCAGCCACGTCGGCGCTGCGCGCGCCGCTCTCCTGCTCGAAGATGCGCAGCGCCTCGCGCAGCAGCGGCTCGGCGTTGGCATAATCGCCGAGATCGGCGTGGACGTCGCCGATCGTGCGGCTCAGCCGCGCCCGGGTCAGCGGCTGATCGGCGAGCGCCGCCGACGCCAGCTGCGCGCGGCCCTTGGCGAGCAGATCCCGCGCGGTCAGCGTCTGCCCCTGGGCGCGGTTCGGATCGGATTCGCGGAAGAGATCGGTCAGAAAACCCGAGAGTTCCTCGGCTTGCTGCAGCGCCTGCCGGGCGTCTTCGGCCTCGCGCTGGGCCTGTATCAGGCCGTAGGTCAGGCCGAGGCCACCGGCGAACACGGAGAGCAGCGCCACGACCGCCGCGAGCATCGCCGCGCGCCGACGCCGCGAGAGCAGCCGCACACGATGCCACAGCCCGGCCTTCCGGGCCCGCACCGGCGCTGACGCCAGAAACCGTTCGACGTCCTGAGCCAGATCCGCCACGGCGTCGTAGCGCTGCGTGCGCTCGACCTGCATCGCCTTGGCGACGATCGCGTCGAGATCGCCGCGCAGCCGTGACGCCCACCGCGCGCCTTGCATCGCCGTTGGGCCCAGACCGTCCGCGTCGACGGCCTGGCTCGGCGCGCGCGCCGCACCGCGCCGGATGCGCGCGACGAGGGCGCCGACGTCCGGGTCGTCGCGGCGGAACGGATGCGCGCCCGTGAGCAGTTCGTAGAGCAGCACGCCGAGCGCATAGACGTCCGAGCGGGTGTCGACGTCGCCGTCGAGCGCCTCGGGGCTGAGGTAGGCGGGCGTCCCGTAGAGTCCGGCGCCGCCGGG
>JBCCOR010000373.1:0-5234 GCA_039025295.1 Acidobacteriota bacterium | reverse complement strand
TGCAGCCGACGGACGACGATCCCGACGACGCACAGGCGGCAGCGTATGCGCGCTATCTCTATCTGCATCCGAAGCACGACGACGCCCACGCCGCGCTCGTCGTCGGCTCCGGCAACGGCGACGGCAGCGCGCACGACGACGCCCTGCGCGACGCGATGCGCGCCGGCGTCGCGCCGCTCTTCGCGCTGTGGGACGCCGGCGCGTTCTTCCCGCGCCTGATCGAGCCCGGCGACGACAAAGAGCCGCGCCGCTGCAAGCACTGCGCGGTTGCGCCGGCCTGCCTGCGCGGCGACTCGGGCGCGCGCGGCCAGCTGCGCCGCTGGGCCGACAAGCGCGCCGACGCGGCGCATCGCCCGCCCGACGAAGCGATCTCGGCCGCCGACGCGCTCGCCCGCGTCTGGTGGCTGCCGAAGGCTTCGCCGCCCGCGTCCTCGGACGACGGAGACGCATCGTGAGCGGCCCGACCGCATCGCCGATCGACGATCGCGACGCCCGTCGCCGGGCGCAGCGCATGTTCGACCGCCCGCTGGCGCTCGAGGCCGGCGCGGGCACGGGCAAGACCGCGACCCTTGTCGCGCGGATCGTGGCGTGGGCGGTGGGTCCCGGCTGGCAGCGCGCCGCCGACGCGCTCGCCGCGCGCGGCGCCGCGCCGGACGACGGCGCGATCGCGGGTCGCGTGCTCGCGCGCATCGCCGCGATCACCTTCACCGAGGCGGCGGCGGCCGAGATGCGCACCCGCGTCGAGACGGCGCTGGCCCAGCTCGCCAGCGGCGACCAGCGGCCGATCGGCCTGCTGCCGTTCACGCGCCCCTTCCTCGACGGCGCGGTCGTCGACGATGCGGATGGCGCGCCGGCGCCGGACGACGCAGCGGACGACGCCGATCCGGCGCGCGTGCGTCAGCGGGCCGCCCGCCTCCGCGACCGCATCGAACAGCTGGTCGTGCGCACCATCCACGGCTTCTGCCGGCAGCTGCTCGCCGCCCATCCGTTCGACATCGGCCTGCATCCGCACTTCACCATCGACGCCGACGGCGAGCTGACCGCCGCCGCGGCCGACGAGGCCGTGCGCGACGCCCTCGACCACGCCTACGGCAGTGCCGGAGCGAGCGCGTTCGATGCGGACGGCGCGGCGCAGGGCGATCCCGCCTGGCTGGCGCTGGCGCAGCTCGGCATCGGGCCGCAGGCCATCCGCGACGCGCTGCACACGCTCCTCGCCGAGGGCGTGTCGGCCGAGGCGCTGGCCGACGATCCCGCCTCGCCGGCGCGCTGCGCGGCGCTGCTCGAGCGACTGCGCCGGGCCGTGCGGGCGACGGCGACCGCCGGCGCGGTCATCGCGTCGATCCGCGGCGCCAAGACCGCCCAGGCGCTGGCCGAGGCGCTGCCGCGCTTCGCCGACGCCCTCGACGCGCTCGACGACCGCGAACCGGCGTCGATCGTCGCGGCCCAGCAGCTGGCCGCCGCGCAGCTCGCCGACAACCTGCGCAAGCATCTCAAGAGCAGGTGGATGGGCGGCTTCGACAAGCTCGGCAAGAAGGAGCAGACGTGTATCGGCGACGTCGACCGCGCCGATCAGCTCGCGCGCGAAGCGACGATCCTCCACGCCCTGCTCATCCATCTCGACCAGCTCGATCTGCCGCGCCTGCGCGCCGCGCACGCCGTGCTCGCGCCGCTCATGCTGCGCGTGCGCGCGACCCTCGATCGCCGCGGTGTGGTGAACTTCGACGATCTGCTGCAGCGCACGGTCGCCCTGCTCGATGCGCGCCCCGGCGTCGGCCGGCAGCTGCGGCGCGGACTCGATCAGCTGCTGGTCGACGAGTTCCAGGACACCGATCGGCGCCAGTGCGCGCTGATCGACCACATCGCCTTCGGCGGCCCCGACGGCCCGTGCCTGTTCGTCGTCGGCGATCCCAAGCAGTCGATCTACGGCTGGCGCAGCGCCGATCTCGCCGCCTACGACGCGTTTCTCACGCGCATGGACGCACACAGCGGCCTGCGCCTGGCGCTGACGCGCAACTTCCGCTCGGTGCCGGCCGTGCTCGACGAGGTGACGCGGGTCGTCGCGCCGGTGATGCAGATGACGGCCGGCCTGCAGCCGCCCTACGTCGCGCTCGTGCCGAATCGCGACGCGCCCGACGACCGCACGGCGCCCGCGGTCGAGCACTGGTGGACGACCGACGATCCCGACGCGCCGGAGAAGAGCCGCGTCGGCACGATGGCGGTCCACGAAGCGGCCGCGCTGGTCGCCGATCTGCGCGCGCGGCGGGCACAAGGCGCGCGCGGCCAGGCCGCGATCCTGGTGCGCACCACCACCGGCCTCGAGCCGATCCTCGACGCCCTGCGCGACGCCGGCCTGCCCTATGCACTCCGCGACGATCGCCAGTACTACCGCCGCCGCGAGGTGATCGACGCGATCGCGGCGGCGACTGCCATTCTGGTGCCCGACGACGCCGTTGCCACGATCGCGCTGCTGCGCGCGCCCTGCGTCGGCGTGCCCGACGCCGCGCTGCCGCCGCTGTGGCGGCGCGGCCTGGCCGCGCGCTGGGCACGGCTCGGCGTCGACGACGACGCGCCGGCGCGACTCGCCCATCTCGGGCGCGCGGTCGCCGACGACCTGCGCCGTCGCCACGCCGCCCGCGCCGACGATCTGCCGGGGCTCGACCGCGTCATCGACGCCTGGCCGCGGCTGCTCCATCACGCGGCGCGCGCGGTCGCCGATCTGCGCCGAGGCTTCGCCGCGCTGCCGGCCGACGCTTGGGTGGCGCGGCTGCATCGCCTGCTGCGCCTGGCCGAGGGCGAGGCGGTGCGCCATCTCGGTCCCCATCGTCTGGCGCGTCTCGAGCGCTTCGACGCGCAGCTGATCGCCCTGATCGATCGTCATCGCGGCGACGCACAGGCGGTGGCGCGCGGCCTGCGCGCGCGCCTGCGCGAGGCCGACGCGCGCCGCGACGCGGTCGTGCCCGTGCGCGCGCGCCATCGTCTCGACGACAACGATCCCGCACGCACGTCCGACGACGCGGTGGTCATCTCGACCATCCACAAGGCCAAGGGCCTGCAGTTCGACACGGTCTATCTCGCGCAGGCCCACCGCGGCGGACGCCCGCCGTCCGCGCCCGACACCGCCGTGCTGCCGACGCCCGGCGGCGGTCGCGCGCTGCGCCTCTTCGGCGCGCCGGCGCTCGACCTGATCGACGCCGAGCTGCGCAAGCAGCGGCTCGAGGGTGCCGAGCGCGTGCGCACGCTCTACGTCGCGCTCACCCGTGCCGCCAACCGCCTGGTGATCAGCGGCCAGCCGGCGGACGGCGGCGCGCCCCGTGACGCGGTCGATCCGGCGCGCGCCCGCACCTTCACCGATCTGCTCGCCGCGCGCCGATCGCCGCCGGACGCCGCGGTGCGCGCGGCCATGCGCGCGGCGCTGGACCGCCCAGCGTCCCCCGCCGACGCGATCGACGCCGACGGCGTGCGCTGGCGCTGGGTGTGCGATCCCGACGATGCGGCCAGCGCCGCGGTGGACGACGACGCGCCGACCGGCGACGCGCACGCGACGCGGGCAGAAAGCGCGCCGGATGCGTCATCGGCGGATCCGAGCCGGCTGCGCGCGGCGCTCAGCCGACAGCGCCGGATCGACGCCGCGCGCGCACAGCGGGCCGCGCAGCGCATGCGGCGTCCGCTGCGGCTCGGCGCGTCGAAGCTGAAGTGGAGCGCCGACGCCGCGGAGCCGTCGGTAGCCATCGACGACACGCTCGATCCGGCGGGCGCGCCGATGCCGGCCGCGCGCGCTGCCGTCGTCGACACGCTCGACGATCCGCCGATGACAGCCTCCGCCGCGAACGACGGTGCGTTCAGCGCGATCGCGACCGCGATCGGCACGGTCGTGCATCGGGTGTTCGAGGATCTGCCGCTGGATCGTCCGCTCGACGAGGCGCTGCGGCCTGTGCGCGCCGCGGTCGATGATCATCTTGCGCCGCTCGTCGACGACGCGGCGCTGCGCGATCGGGCGCGCGATCGCGTCGACGCGCTACTCGACCGCTTCGCCGCGCCCGGCGGCGCGCTGCGGGCGCGCTGGGAAGCGCGGGTCGCCGGCCGCGTCGTCGCGCGCGAGTTGCCGGTCTTGATCGCGCCGCCGCCGTTCGATCCCAGCCGGCCCGAAGCGCTGCAGCCCACCGACTTCATCGCCGGCGCGATCGACCTCGTTCACCGGGCTGCCGACGGCGAGGACGGCGCCCTGGTGATCGTCGACTACAAGACCGACCGCGTCCCGGCTGCGGTCCGCGCCGACGCGTCCGCCCTCGACGCCTGGCTCGACGCGCGCGGCCGGCACTATGCCGGCCAGGGCCGCGCCTACAGCGGCGCCCTGCGCGACGCCCTCGGCCTCGCGACGTCGCCCGCGTTCGAGCTCTGGTTCCTCGACGCCGATGTTGCCTGGTCGCTGCCTTTGGGCGGCTGAGCGTCTCACCCGCTACGGCGTTGTTTGATCCCACCCTGATGTATCACCGGTCTCAAAACCATCGACGAACACGCACGGGATACCACGCTGGCCCAAGCTGCACACCTCTTCCGTATCCCACACGATGTTCTGATTCATCGTGATAATCAGTGGCCCTGGAAATTCCGGCCTCAGACTGAGATGTCGAGCGAGGAGAGGGTTCTGAGGATACGAGAAATCAACGCCTACCCGACACTGTGCCAGTGTACTGGGCGTATTCGTCTCACCGAGTGTGATGAGGACATCAGCATCATCGCATGAATCGACGAACCGCAATTCGACGCTGTAATCGTCGGCCGTGCCAGCCTGCAGGTCGATGCCGGTGGACGCCATCTTAACCATGTTCACATCATCGGCAGTCAGGCTTGTTTTCACTTCACCTTCGACTTGAAGACCATACATGACCGCCTGCGTGCTCCGTGCACCCAACTCTTCACCGACGCGTCGATTGGCACTTGCTACCCAGAGATGACCAGCAGGCAGATTGGATGCCGTCGAACGAGAAAATGTGCTCACATCGATTGTCGTGTCATCGACAGCAAAAGGGTTGTTGTCGATCGCGCGAAACCAGTGGACCGATTCAGGCAGCATGCCGCCGGCTGACTGCTGAATATCATCCAACGATCCGCGAACAAAATCAGCACCGATCAGGATGCCGTTGGGAGGCCGGGCCACATCCCATGAGCGTGTGTAGCTGGTGAATTCTCAAAATCCGTCGCCAGCAGCGTCCCAGTTGCGATCCGGGTGCTCG
>JBCCOR010000372.1:0-5240 GCA_039025295.1 Acidobacteriota bacterium | reverse complement strand
GGGGGGCGGGGTGCTCGAGGGGCTCGGCGCCGGGGCGCCGGCCGACGCTGCGTCTGCGCCGGTCGTCCCGGTCGAGGCGCCGCGCGCGGAGTCGACGATCCTCGGGCCGGATCAGGTGGTGCCGCGCATTGAGCCGAATTGGATGGGGCCGGCAATTGAAAACTGCGGGTAAACGAAAACCTATGGTTGTTTCTTGAGTAAACGCCAACGCTGACGATTCTCGCGCTCGCTCTGAATTTGAGTAATGACCTGCTCGACCAGAGTGAGCGTTAATCCAGCTTGCCCAAAGCGCAACAGGTCAGCAATCGCAGAGGAAATGATCTTGTTCTTGCTCAGTGGTTCAACGAGAGCACGCATGCTGGCAGCTGTTTCGTACGCTTCACGATATTGTCCGGCCGTAAGCTGGGCACGCACCATTTCACACGTCGCAATAGCAGCTTCTCCGTGGTGCAGCTCTCGAAAAATCTCTATGACACGAGCAAAAACTTCGACTGCTTGGTTGACCTTACCGATATCAAGCAGTATGCGAGCACGCAACCAGAGCAATTTACCTTTGTCACCAAGGTTCGTTTCCCGCATGTCTTGTTCTGCTCGCAAAACACAAGCGAGAGCTGCTTTGGTGTCTCCCAAAGCTTGAAAACAAAGGCCCGCTACTTGTAGACCTTGTCTGTAGCTACGTGAAGATCTTGGCGGTATTCTCTCAAGCGCAAGATCAAATGTGTTGATCGCATCTCGGTACCGTGACAGATAATAGAGCCAAGTTCCCTGGTCGACCAGCGTTTCACCGAAGGCCAAGGTTTCACCACAGCGCAGTAAGATGGTTCCAGCTTTTTCTGAGATCTGTAGCGCCTCATTTCGATCACCGCGATCAGCGGTGACATAAGCAAGCCGTCGTAAGAGCCTGCCGAGCTCGACGCGGTTATCGGCCTGGCGCGCGATCTCGATGCCGGCCTGAATGGCGTGCATCGCCGAGTCGAGTTGAATGAGCAATCGCCACGCAGCGCCCGCGACGCCCAGAACGCGCGGCACAAGCGCGAGCTCGACGTGATCGATGGCCCAGTGCGCCTGTTCGAGTACCTCGGCGGGCTGCTCATACTTGCGCTGATCGAGCGTATTGAGAAAACCGAGCCCCACCTCGCCCTCAGCGCTCACACGTAGACGCGCCCACGCCTGCGCGATCAGCGCCGGCGGTTCGCCTGGCGGGCGATCGAATTCGAAGCCGTCGTCGTCGCCGAGAGCGCGACGGACGAACTTCGCCGGCTCGAGCCCGAGATGCTCGAGCATCTGCAGCAGCTGCCCGACCGTCACGTCGCCGGACGCCATGCGGCCCTGCCACCAGCCCGCGCTGTAGCCCAGCTCGCGATGCATCGCGGACAGCGCACCGCGCCCGCGGTCGCGAATCGTCTGATCGAGCGCGCGGATCAGCCGCGCAACGTCCCGTTGATGACTGTCAGTCATGCTTTCATCCTCTCCCAGCGCATCTTTCATGACTCGTTACAAGGGTTTGTACGCCTATGGCGAAGATCCTGTCATACGGCTGCAGACTGGGTTCACGAACGAACAAGGCGAATTGCCTGATCGCGAACCCCTGTTGAGGAGATGCGTCATGAAATGGTTGCTGGTCACCCCCGACCCACAGTGCGCCGAGCGAGCCGCTGTCGATGGAAAAACGATGAAGCGATGGCGCGCGGTTGTTCTCGCGCTGCTGGGCATATTCTTGACGCTTCCGGCGGCTGCGCAGGTGTGCTCGGGCAGCGGCATCGGCTGGTCGCCGACGGGTGGCACCACGCCTGACCCAGTCAATTGCGTGGGCACCTACGCCTGCTACGCGCCGCAGCTCGGCGCGGTGACCTATGAAGCAGTCGGCGGCTGCGATCCAACGCTCGGCGCGTGCGACGTGCGTGCGCAGGTGCGCGCGACGTTTCGCGGCAATCATCTGAATCAAAGCGCGTCGCCGGTGTACCCCGGCAGCCCGGTATGGCTGACGTGGAGCGGTGCGAGCGGCTTCGTCGGCAGCTGCGGCCAGGGCGGTACGGCAATTTGGGACGACATCGGCGACGCATGGATCCAAGGCGCGAACTTCTCGTGCGCCGATCCCGAGGCGATGACCAATGGCGGCATGTACACCTTGCGCGTGCGGGTGTGTCAAGGTGCAACGTTCTGCACCCGATCCGACGAGACCGTGCCGGTGCCCTTCATGCCCGACGACGTCGCTGGGGCGCTGTGTCCGCCCGCGCCACCGCCGCCGAAGCCCTGGGGCTGCGGCGAAGAAGACGGCTGCGAGACGGCGTGCATGGGTCCGGGCGGCGGGCCGGGCGGCGCAGGCGGCGGCGGATCGAGCGCGGCGGGCGGCGGCGCGGCGGCAGGTCCGGCGGCGAGCGGACCCGGGGCGATGCTGCGCTACCAGGCGGGCGGCGTGGCGCATCCGGGCGCATTCCGCCCGACGGACTGGGTCGCGACGCTCGGCCGCTATTGGTCGCACGACTACGCCGAACACATCGTGGTCGACCCCAATCCGAGCCGCGTGTGGCTGCTGACGCGCTGGGCGACCTACCGCCGCTTCGACGATCTCGATCTCGACGGCGTCTACGAGACGTCGGTGCCGAGCGACGAATACCGCCGGCTGAGCTACGACGCGGCGTCGGGCTGGACGCTGCGCGCGCTCGACGGCACGACGCATCGCTACGATCTCGACGGCCAGTGGATCGAAACCGCCGACCGCCACGGCAACGCGAAGACGGCGCAGTACGACGCGTCGGGCCGGCTCGAGCGGGTCGACTTCCCCGACGGCCGGCGCGAAGACTTCGGCTACGACGCGACGGGCAAGCTGACGACGATCATCGAGGTCGGCGTCGACGGCCAGCCGCAGCGGACGTGGACCTACGCGTGGACCGGCAACGACCTGACCCGCATCGATCGTCCCGACGGCACGGTATGGCGCTTCGACTACGCCGATCCGGCGCATCCCGGCTTCATGACGCGCATGACGCTCGAGGGCAGCGACGGCGTGAGCGAGCGCATCGAAGGCGCGTGGGACTACGTCGCCGGCAACGTCGTGCGCACGTGGCGCGGCGCCGAGGCCTTCGACGATCCGTCTGCGGTCGACGCGTGGTCTTTCGCCTTCGACGACGCCGCGTCGCCGACGGTGACGACCGTCACCGATCCGCTCGGCAACCTGTCGACCTACACCTTCGGCCGCGACCCGTCGTCGTCGAAGCCGCGGATCGCGCAGGTTGCGGGCGACTGCCCGACGTGCGGCCTGGCGCCGAACACCCAGCGCACCTACGCCGATCCCGCGCATCCGCTGCGCGCAACGCGCGAGGTCGACGGCCGTGGCCTGGTCACGCTGATGACGCACGACGCCTCCGGCCGCATCGCGAGCCGCTCCGACGCCGTCGGCACGCCCGACGAACGCACGACGACCTGGCGCTACGACGCGACGTTCCCCGCGCTGATCGACCGCGTCGAGCAGCCGTCGACCAGCGGCAACGCGTTCGACCGGCGCATCGCCACGACGCAGTACAGCGCGACGGGCGAGCCGCTGACGCAGACGATCGAGGGCGTCGAAGACGGCCAGTCGTTCGCCTATACGACGACGCGCACCTACACCGCCGAGGGCCAGCTCGCCACCGTCGACGGCCCCGACCACGGCACGGCCGACGTCGTGACGTGGGCGTACGATCCGCAGCGCGGCGGTCTGGTGATGGCGTCGCGCATCGATCCGCTGATCGGCGTGACGACCTACGGCCACGACGCGCTCAACCGGCGCACGTCGGAGATCGATCCCAACGGCGTGCGCATCGACACGGAGTACGACGCGCTCGACCGCGTGCGCTTCGTGCGCCACCGCGGCGCGACGCCGGCCGAGGATCTTGTGACGGAGTACCGCTACGATCCGCTGGGCGATCTCGTGATGACCGTTCTGCCCGCCGGCAACGTGATGACCTACGCGCACGACGCCGCGGGCCGCGTGGTGACGATCGAGCGTCGCCCCGACGACCAGCCCGGCAGCCGCGGCGAGCGCATCGTCCACGACTACGACCCCTACGGCCATAAAACGAGCGCGCGCCGCGAGCGCTGGGACGGCAGCGGCTGGGTGCTCGACGCCGAGACGACCTGGCAGTATTCGACGCGCTGTCATCTCGACCGCACGATCGAGGGCGCGGTGAGCGGCCTATTGAGCGTCACGGAATACGCCTACGACTGCAACGGCAACCTCGAGCGCGTGTGGGACGCCAACCACCCGAGCCTCGGCCAAACCCAGCCGGCAACGACGGAATACCTGTACGACAGCCTCGACCGCGTGACGACCGTGCGCCAGCCGTTCGGTGGTGCGGGCGGCGGCGTGGTGGAAACGTCGTATGCTTATGACGTCCAAGATCACGTCATCCGCATCACCGACGGCGAGGGCACCGTGACGCGCTACGTCTACAGCGACCGCGATTTGCTGACCGAGGAGATCTCGGAAGTCGCCGGCACGACGCATCACGCCTACACGCCCAACGGCGAGCTCGCCAGCTCGACCGACGCGCGCGGCGTGACGGTTCTGCGCAGCTTCGACGCGCTCGATCGCGTGACGTTGGTCGACTATCCCGACGACGCGCTCGATATCGCGTATACCTACGACGATCCGCAGGTGCCGTTCTCCGCGGGCCGCCTGACGCAGATCGCGCGCGACGGCTCCGCGATCGACTACGGCTACGACCGCTTCGGCCGCGTGACGCAGGACGGCGCGCTGCAGATGACGCACGACCGCAACGGCAACCGCCGGACGGTGACCTACCCGGGCGGCTTTGTCGCGACCTACGGTTTCGACTTCGCCGATCGCGCTTCGAGTGTGTCGATGGCCCCATCGAGCGGCAGCGCGCAGACGATCGTGTCGGCGGCGTCGTATCGGGCGAGCGGCCTGGCGCGCGCGGTGACGCTGGGCAACGGCCTGATCGAGACGCGCGAACACGACGGTCGCGATCACCCGACGGCGATCCGCGTTCCGGGTCTGCTCGACTGGACCTACGCCACCGACGCGGTCGGCAACCCGACGTCGATCGTCGACGGCCTGAGCGCGTCGAACGACCGAACGTATGCGTACCAAGACGTGCAGTACCACCTGACCCAGGGCGACGGTCCGTGGGGCACGCGATCGTGGTCGTACGACCGTCTCGGCAACCGCCTGAGCGAGGTGCGCGACGGCGGCGCGGCCGACGTATACGGGTACCTGATGAACGCCGCGGGCGGCAATT
>JBCCOR010000371.1:0-5247 GCA_039025295.1 Acidobacteriota bacterium | reverse complement strand
CGCCGGGGGATCGCCGGCCGAGCCGCGCTGCCGACGGTGCCGCGGCGTTCGCCGTGGTCGTCCCCGCGCCGTCGCGCAGGCTGCTTGCGGCGGCGACCTCGTCGATCGCGTCGCCGGCGTCGCTGAGGGCGCTCGCGGCCGTCGCGGCCGTCGGCAGGCTGCCGCTGCGGGTCAGCGTGAACACGCCCGAGGCGGCGTCGGGCACCGGCGGCGGCAGCGGCTCGACGAACGACGCCGCGCTGCTCATCGCGCTGCTGCTGCTGCCGTCGGACGGCTTGAGCAGCGTGTGGAGATCACCCGCCATCTCGGCGCCGCGGTTGTAGCGCTTCTCGACGTCCTTGGCGAGCGCGCGCTCGAGAATCTGCGTCAGCTGCGGCGGCAGGCCGGCAACGATGCGCTCGGGCGGCGTGAACGCCTCGTAGACGATGCGGTGGGTCACCATCGTCAAGTTGTTGCCGGCGAACGGTTTGTGGCCGGTCAGCATCTCGTAGAGCATGACGCCGAGCGAGAAGATGTCGGCGCGATGGTCGACCGGGCGGCCCATGATCTGCTCGGGCGCCATGTAGTTGGGCGTGCCGAGCAGCTGGCCTTCGACGGTCAGGTTCGAGGCGTTGACGCGGGCGATGCCGAAGTCGGTGATCTTCGCCTGCTCGTCTTTCGTGATGATGATGTTCGCGGGCTTGATGTCGCGATGGATGACGCCTTTGTCGTGGGCGTAGTCGAGGCCGGTGGCGATCTGCGCGACGATGTCGAGCACGAACGGCAGATGCAGGCGATCCTCGCGCTGCATCAGCTGCTTGAGGTCGGTGCCCTGGACGTACTCCATCGCGATGAAGAAGTCGTCGGCGCCCGGATCGCTGACGACGTCGTGGATCGTCACGATGTTGGGATGGTTGAGGATGCCGGCGCTCTGCGCCTCGCGCAGGAAGCGCGCGCGGAACTGCTCGAGTTCCTTGTCCTGCGCGGAAAATCCGACCCGGAACGTCTTCAGCGCGACCTTGCGCCCGATGATCGGGTCCTGCGCGAGGTAGACGACACCCATCGCGCCTTTGCCGAGCTCGCTGAGAATTTCGTAGCGGCCGAGTTGTTTGGGCATGGCGTCAGGGTCGAAGAATTCGGAGGCAACGGGGGCAGAACGTTACCGTTCATCGTAGGTGGGTCGGCGGGTCCGGTCAAGGCGTCCCGCTCACCCGATACGGTACTGCTGCTCCAGCGGTTTCGCGCATTACCGATTGGATTGCGCGGAGCGCGAAACGTGGGAGATACTGAGCACCAATTTTACCGTACGCAAGGAGGTGCCATGCACGTCGACCACCCGGCGCACATTCGGAACATCGCCCTCGCCGGCCACGGCGACACCGGCAAGACCACGCTGGCGAGCGCCCTGCTTTACACCAGCGGGGTGAGCAACCGCCTGAACCGGGTCGAGGACGGCAACGCGCCGACCGATTTCGACGCCGAAGAAATCAGCCGCGGGTTCTCGATCGGCCTCGGCGTGTGTTCCGCGCCGTGGCGCAAGCACAAGATCAACGTCATCGACACCCCGGGCGCGGGCATCTTCGGCGCCGAGGCCCGCGCCGGCGTGCGCGCGGCCGACGCCATGATGCTGGTGGTCAACGCGGTGTCAGGCGTCGAGGTCACGACCGAGAAGCTCTGGAACTACGCCACCGACATCGCCCTGCCGACCGCGATCCATCTCAACAAGATGGACCGCGAGCGCGCCGATCTCGGTCGCACGCTCGAGTCGCTGCGCGCGTCGTTCTCGCGCAGCATCGTGCCGATCCAGCTGCCGATTGGGTCGGAAGGCGACTTCACGGGCGTGGTCGACCTGGTCAACAATCGCGTCTACCGCTACGCGGTCGACGGCGACGGCCGCGCCGCGCCGAGCGACGATCTGCCGGCCGAGCTCGCCGACGCGATCGAGGAAGCGCGCACCGAGCTGATCGAGGCGGTGGCCGAGTCGAGCGAAGCGCTGATGGAGCTCTACTTCGAGGAGGGCACGCTCAGCGACGAGCAGCTGCGCGACGGCCTGCGCGAGGCGGTGCGCACGCGCCAGCTCTTCCCGCTGACCTGCGGCGTCGCGGCCCACGGCATCGGCACCTCGGCGCTGTGCGACGCGATCCTCGACGTGCTGCCCGATCCGCTGGCGCGCGAGACCTTCCCCACGGCCGACGACGACGCGCTCGCGATCGACGCCGAGGGCGCGCCGGCGGCGCTCGTGTTCAAGACCCTGAACGATCCGTTCAGCGGCAAGATTTCGATCTTCCGCGTGGTGCGCGGCACAGTCGCGGCCGACACGACCTACCACAACAGCCGCGCCGAGGAGAACGAGAAGATCGGCCATCTGCTCGCGCTCCAGGGCAAGCAGACGAGTCAGATTCCGCAGCTGGTCACCGGCGACATCGGCGGCGTCGCGAAGCTCAAACACACCCACACCGGCGACACGCTGGCGACGCAGGACGAGCCGGCCCGCCTGGGCTGGATCATGATCCGCCCGGCGGCGATGTCGTTCTCGATCGAGCCCAAATCGAAGGGCGACGAGGAGAAGATCAACGACGCGCTGAACCGCCTGATGGAAGAGGACCTCAGCCTGCAGAGCGGCCGCGATCCGCAGACCGGCGAGGTCTTGATCTCGGGCACGGGCCAACAGCACGTCGAGCTGGTGGTGTCGAAGCTGAAGTCGCGCTACAAGGTCGAGGTGATCCTGCATCCGCCCAAGGTGCCGTACCGCGAGACGGTGCGGGTGGCGGCCGACGGCCACGGTCGGCACAAGAAGCAGAGCGGCGGCCGCGGTCAGTTCGCCGACTGCAAGATCCGCATCGAGCCGCTCGGCGACGGCACCGAGTTCGAGTTCGTCGACGAGATCTTCGGCGGCGCGATTCCGCAGGGCTTCCGCCCAGCGGTGGAGAAGGGCATCCAGGAGGCGCGTCGGCGCGGCTATCTGGCGGGCTATCCGGTCGGCGAGTTCCGCGTTCGCCTGCTCGACGGGCAGTACCACGACGTCGACTCGTCGGAAATGGCGTTCAAGGTCGCGGGCTCGCTGGCGTTCAAGGACGCGATGACCAAGGCCAAGCCGACCATGCTCGAGCCGATCATGCAGGTCGAGATCACCACCGGCGATGAGTTCATGGGCGATCTGATGAGCGATCTCTCGTCGCGCCGGGGTCGTCCGCAGGGCATGGAGGCGAAGGGCGACAAGCAGGTCATCCAGGCGCTGGTGCCGCTCGCTGAGATGCTCGAGTACGCGCCGAAGCTGCGCTCGATCACGCAGGGCCGAGCGAACTTCGTCATGGAGTTCTCGCACTACGACGAGGTGCCGCGGCAGATCCAGCAGAAGATCATCGAGGCGCATCAGGGCGGCGAGTCCGAGGGCGCCTGAACCGGCACGATTCGGTCTTCAGGCCGGGTGCGGACGTCGATTCGCAGCGAGGGCGCGGCGTGCAGCCGAGCCCTCGCTGTTGTTCAGGCCGCCGGCATAGGGACCTCGTAGGGATTCGTCGCGCGCGGCGGACGGCCAACAGCGTTGCCGTCGGCGTCGCGGTGCGGCGGTTCGCTGAAGCGCTTCAGCCCTTCGAGATCTTTTCGGTGCATGCGGCGCGTCCAGGCCGACAGCCCGGCAAAGCGCCAGATGGCGTTGAACGGACGCGGCAGCGCGTTGACGAAATGCAGGTCCACGCGCGTGCGCGCGGGGCCGTCGGGCGTCAGGGCGAAGCGCATCGAGGGACGATGCGGCGGCCCGGGACCGACGAGCGTCATGGCGACTTCGGCGCTGTTTTGCAGCGCAACGATCTCCTGATGGCCGATGCGCTTGCCCTTCGAGAAGAACACCGTGCGCGCGCCGACCGCGCCGTCTCGACCGTCGACTGCGCCGCCGGTGTCGACCGCGCACGTCGACTGGGTCTCGCGCGGCCATGCCGACCAGCGCATCAGGCGATCCTGCAGGCGAATGTCGTCGTAGACGTCCGAGACGGCCGCGTCGACGACGATGGTCTCGGTATATTCGACGCGGGTCGGCGCCAGGGCAGACAGCGTTGTCACCAGAAGAACGAATCCTGCGATCGCCATCGCGGCGATCCACACAGCGGTTCCCATCATGTGCCTCCTCGGGGATTGGAACGGGAGCAGACGGGTTCATCCCGTCTGCTTGACTTCGAATAGCTTATTGAAAAAGTATCTTGATAATCAAGCTAATGGAGACGACATGAGCCAGGCCCACGACCTCATCGCCTCGTGCCGCGCGCTCTACGCGGAGATTGATCGACTCGATCAGGCTGCGGCCACCAAGGTTGGCGTGTCGCGCAACGATCTGCGTGCGTTGAATGTGCTGGAGAACGGTGCGGTCAGCGCGGGTGCCTTGGCGCGCGATCTGGGGATCACGACGGGCGCGGCCACGGCGCTGATCGACCGTCTGGAGCGCAAGGGATTGGCGCGCCGGATGCGCGATCCCAACGACCGGCGCGGCGTGCTGATCGAGCCCACGCCGGCGATGTTCACCCAGCTGGCGCCGCTCTATCGCGGCGTGGCGACGCGGCTGCTCGCGGTCGCGGAGCGCTACGGCGAGGAGGAGCTGCGCGCCGCGATTCGGCATCTCGACACCGTCACGCAGGCCTATCGCGACGCCATTGAGGCGGACGCTGTGCCGTGACGGCACGATTCCCCGGGTTTCAAAATCCGGGCTACGCGCCTCCGACGCTGCGCGTCTCCGGCAGACCGCCTCACGGCGGCCCGCCCCCACCCCGCACCGGAACCGCCTGCGAGTTTCTTGCGCATGTTCGCGGGCGCGGATTCTGGACCCGCGCCCGGCTCTCACGCTTCGAGCAGGACCTCCACCGACGACACTTCGAACAGCCGCGCCGCCAGCCGGTCGAGCGCATCCGGATCGTCGATCGCGTCGAGGCGCGCACGCGCGTCGTCGTCCATCGCCCCGAAGCGCTGCTCGATCATGCGAATCAGCATGACGCGACGTCCCGCTTGGATCCCTTCCTGGACGCCCAGCTGGTGACCTTCCTGGACGCCCAGCTGGTGGCCTGCCTGCTGACCTTCCTCGAAGACTTGCTCATACGTGCGCGGAATCATGTTGCGGATCTCCTCGGGCTGTTGCTCGATCTGTTCAGCGTATCGCTCGGCTTCTGCGCCGTGCAACGCCGGGTAGCTGTTGATGGTTTGCGTCAGTAGATAGCGCTGCTTCGTGGTCAGCGATTGGGTAGCGTTGGCGGTGGCGACGCGACGCAGGGCGGCGAGCTTCTG
>JBCCOR010000370.1:0-5256 GCA_039025295.1 Acidobacteriota bacterium | reverse complement strand
TCGGTGGGCGTGACGTCGACCGTCAGCGTTTGCAGGCCGAAGACCAGGCCGAGAAAGAGGGTGGCGAAGGTCACCATGGTCGTCGAGTCTAGCGTAGCGGCGGACCGCGCCATGGGTTTCCGACCGTGTGTTAGCATCCTTGTGTGCGACGGCAAGCCACGACGAAACGCGCGCTCGACCGACCCTCACCTGCCGTCGACGCGCCGTCCCGCCGCACATCCGACCGTCACGCCGCGCACGATTTCGTGCCTCCTGCCCTCGACCGCGCAGCCGCCGCTGCCTCTCTCCGCTGATGGACGTCGCATGATCGGTACCCGACTCGCGGACCGCTACGAGCTGCTTGAAGAGATCGGACGTGGCGGCATGGGCATCGTCTACCTGGCGCGCGATCCGCAGCTCGATCGCGAAGTCGCCATCAAGATGATCGTGCCCGCGTCGCTGTCGATGGACGCCGAGCGGCGTTTCCGGCGTGAGGCCGAGCTGGTCGCGCGTCTCGATCATCCGGCGATCACCCCGATCTACGATTTCGGCCGCCACGGCGAGGCGCTCTTCTTCGTCATGCCGGTCGTGTCGGGGCAGACCCTCGCCCATCTGCTGCGCAGCAGCGCGCTGAGCCTGGGCGACATCCTCGAGATCACCGCGCAGGTCGCCGAGGCGCTCGGCTACAGCCACGTCCACGGCGTCATCCATCGCGACGTCAAGCCCGAGAACATCATGGTCGAGCGGCTCGAAACCGGGCCGCGCGTGCGCGTGATGGATTTTGGCCTGGCCGTGCATCCGGCCAACGTTCGCCTGACTCAGACCGGCAAGCTGTTCGGCACGCTGACCTACTTCAGCCCCGAGCGCGCGGCGTCGCGGCGCGAGGACGGACGCTCCGATCTCTACGCGCTCGGTACGATTCTCTACGAGTCGATCGCTGGCGCGCCGCCGTTCGAGGGCGTGCCCGCGTCGATGCTCTACCGCATCATCCACGAGCATCCGCGGCCGCTGATCGAGCGCGGCATCGACATTCCCCAGGTGCTCGACGCGCTGATCCTCGCCTGTCTCGCCAAGCGCACCGACGGGCGCCCCGAGAGCGGCGTCGAGCTGGCGCGACAGCTGCGCGCGATCCGCGAGCAGCTGCCGCCCGAGCTGCTCAAGACGCTGCCGCACAGCCCGGTCGCCGACGCGGTCGACGACGCGCCGCGCGTGCCGCACGCCGCGCCGTTCGTCGGGCGCGCCGAGGAGCTCGACGCGCTCAAGCAGGCGCTGCAGGCCGCGGTCCGCGGCAGCGCCCAGCTGGTGCTGGTGGGCGGCGAGCCCGGCGCGGGCAAGTCGCGCCTGCTGCAGGAGTTCGAGCTCTACGCCGTGGCGCGCCGCCTGCGCGTGCTGCGCGGTCGTTTCTCCGATCCCGAGGGCACGTTTCCCTATCAGGGCTTCTGCGAGCTGATTCAGGACTACTTCCGCAGCAACCGCGACTCGCCGACCTCGACCACCTCGTTCCTGCCCGACAAGGCGCTCGATCTCTCGGATCTGGCCCCGGATCTGCTCGCCGTCTTCCCGGTGCTGTCGGAGATCGGCGCGCTGCGCGCAGCGGCGCTGGGCGAGGCGATGGGCGGCTCGCTCGAAGACGCCGCGCGCCAGGGCGATCGCACGCCGCTCTACGAGCTGCTCGCCCGCACGCTGCTGCGCCTCGCCGACGGCCAGCCGCTGGTGCTGCTGCTCGACAGCCTGCACGCCGCGCACGCGTCGATCGAGGCGCTGCAGTATCTCGTCCGTCGGCTCGGCGCGAGTCCGGTGCTGGTCGTCGGCGGCTACCGGCAGACCGAAATCGATCGTCGCCATCCGCTGCATCGCATGATCAGCAGCAGCCGCGACGACCCCAACTTCGTCCATCTGGTGCTCGGTCCGCTCGCCGCCGCCGCCCACCGTCGCCTGGTCGAGGCGCTGATGGGCAGCCGGCGGGTGTCCGACGCGCTGGCGCAGAAGCTCTACGAGTCGACCGAGGGCAATCCGTTCTTCACCGGCGAGCTGGTGCGCGCGCTGCTCACGGCGGGCGACGTGCTGCCCGACGCCGACACCGGTGCGTGGCACCTGACGCGCGACGCCGATCTGATCGTCGAGACCCTGCCCGAAACCATTCAGCAGGCGGTCGAGCGCCGCCTCGAGCGCCTGCCCGACGCGGCGCTGCAGGTGCTGACCCACGCCGCCGTGCTCGGCAAGCGCTTCGACTACGAAGATCTGCTGGCGCTCGCCGCCAGCCTGCCCGAGCCGCTGGACGAAGCGATGGTGGAGCGGCTGATCGATCGCCTGATCCAGCTCGAGCTGCTGCAGGAGCAGCGCCACGGCCGCGGCGATCGCCTGCACTTCGTCAGCGGCGTGGTGCGCGACGTGCTCTACGGCAGCCTGTCGCGCCGTCGCCGCCGCACGCTACACGCGCTGCACGCCGAGCATCTCGAGCGCCGCTGGGGCGGCCGCCTCGAGCGCGTCTATCCGCAGCTGGTCTATCACTTCGGCGAGGGCGACATCGCCGAGCGCACGGTCGACTACGCGATCCGCCTGGCGCGGCAGTCGCTCGAGGCCTGCAGCGCCGAGGACGCGATGCGGGCGGTGCGCACGGCGCTCGAATTCGTCGAGGACGAAGCCTTCGATCAGCGCCGCGGCGTCGAGGGCGAGCTGCGCCTGCTGCTGGCGGCGTCGAGCCGGCAGCTCGGCACCCTGCCGAGTGCGCTCAAGGAGGCCGGGCGCGCGGTGCGCGTGTTCTCCCAGGGCGAACAGCTCGGCGACGCGGCGCGGGCCGCGCTGCTGGCGGCCGAGATCGCCTGGCAGGTGCGCCGGGTGGAAGACGCGCATCACTGGGTGGAGACCGGCATCGAGCTGGCGCGGGCGTCGCTCGCGCTGCCCGGCGAGGGCGCCGCCCACGAGGCGGGCGAAGCGCCGCCGCCGCCGACCGCGGCGCCGATGCTGATGCTCGATCCGCTCGACTCGATGTCGCTGGCCGCGCGCGAGACGCTGCGCAAGCTGCTCACCCTCGGCGCCACCGTCGCCAACCTGCGGGGCGTCTACAGCAAGGCCCGCGCGTACCTGGCCGAGGCCGACGATCTCGCCGCCAAGGCGTCGACCACGGCCGCGCCCGCCGTGCCCACCGGCGGCGTGCTGATCACCGCCCTGCCGACCACGAGCGTGCGCCTCGATCCCACCGACTTCGTGATCACCGAAGACACGGAGGTCCTGGCGAACGTCTTCGAACCGCTCCTGCGCACCGATCGCGAGGGCAATCTGATCCCGCATCTCTGCGCCGCCTGGGAGGGCGATCGCGACGGCCGTCGCTTCCGCCTGACCCTGCGTCCCGACGTGCGCTTCTCCGACGGCACGGCGCTCACCGCGCTGGCGGTGAAGCGCTCGCTCGAGCGCGCCGCCCGGCGCGGTCATCCGCCGCCGGCGGCCTGCGCCGTGATCGCCGGCGTCGACGCGTTCCGCGCCGCGGCGGAGGGCGCCGCCGACGCGGCTGCCGACAGCGACGCCGCCGACGCGGCTGCCGACAGCAACGCCGCCGACGCGGCCGCCGAGCGCGACGGCATCGCCGGCCTGACCGTGCTCTCCGAACACGTGCTCGAGATCGAGCTGCAGACGTCGCTGCCGATCTTTCCTGCGCTGCTGACCGATCTGCGCACCGCGATCGTCCGTCAGCGCGGCGCCGCGCAGCGCTTCGACGCCGACGCGGTCGCAGGTTCGGCGAGCCGCGGCGGCGCGGGCGGCGAGATCGGGCCGCTGTCGCTGCTCGGCACCGGTCCGTTCTGCCTGCACGCCGTCGACGACGCGCGCCTGGAGCTGCGGCGCAATCTGCAGGACTGGCGCGCCCTGCCCGCGGCGCTCGACGGCATCGTCTTCCGCATGGGCCTGGGCGCGGCGGAGATCGCCGCCGATCTGCGCGACGGCGCGCTCGACGTCGGCCGCGATCTCCTGCCGGGCGATCTCGAGGCGATCCTGCGCGATCCGCGCTACCGCGGCGGCCTCGCCGAGTCGATCCAGCGCAACACGTATTTCATCCTGCTCAACGCGCACAGCACGGCCTGCGGCGACCGCACGCTGCGGCGCGTGCTGACCAGCGTGCTGCGGGTGCGCGATCTCGTCTGGCGCACGCTCGGCCGCTTCGCCCAGCCCGCCACCAGCCTGCTGCCCCCGGGGATCCTCGGCCACGATCCCGGCCGCCGCCGCCGCATGCTGACGGTCGAACAGGCGCGCGAGCTGCTGCAGATCGGCGGCGCGCGCCTGCCGCTGACCCTGCGCGCCGCGGTGCATCCGCATCTGCGCGATCGCCACGGCACCCTGCTCGAGGCCATCCGCACGGTGTGGCGTGCGCTCGACATCGATCTCGAGATCGTCACCGAGACGATGAGCGAATACCTCGCGTGCTGGCATGCACCCGAGCGCGTCGATCTGCTGCTCGGGCGCTGGAACGCCGACTACGAGGATCCCGACGACTTCACCTACCGCCTGCTGCACCGCAGCGAGGGCCTGCTCGGCGGCTACGTCGATCTGCCCGAGGGCGACGCGCTGCTCGAGCGCGCGCGCCAAGAGCGTCGCCTGCCGTCGCGCCAGGTGCTCTATCGACGCTACGAAGGCATGCTCGCCGACAGCTGGTCGCTGCTGCCGCTGTTCCACGACGTCGATTACCGGATCGCGGCGGCCCACGTCCACGGCCTGCGCCTGCGCAACCATCGGCCCTACGTCAACTACGACCAGCTGCGCCGCGATCCGCGCGGCTCCGGCGCGGCCCTGGGCGAGACGCCCTCGAGCAGCGGCCAGCCGCGCGGCCGCATCTACGTGCCGCTGACGGGCGCGCTGCAGCACATCGACCCGATCTACGCCTACACCCAGGACACGAGCGAGGTCACCAGCAACGTCTTCGAGCCGCTGACCCGCGTCGACGAGGCGGCGCAGGTGCGGCCGCATCTCGCGGTGCACATGGAGCGCGAGCCCGGCGGTCGGCGCTATCGCTTCATCCTGCGCGAGGACGTCCGCTTCCACGACGGCCGTCGCCTGACCGTCCGCGACGTGCGCTACTCGTTCGAGCGGCTGCTGCGCGAAGGCGACAACTACGCCGCCTATCCGCTGCATGCGATCCGCGGCGCGCGCGCGCTGCGCGCCGGCACCAGCCAGGAGCTGCGCGGTTTCCGCATCCACGGCGCGAGCGCGTTCTCGATCGAGCTCGAGGCGCCGCTGGTGCCGTTCGCCGCCATGCTCAGCACGCCGATCACCGGCATCGTGCCCGAG
>JBCCOR010000369.1:0-5257 GCA_039025295.1 Acidobacteriota bacterium | reverse complement strand
GCCTCGCCCGCCTGCTGCGCGCGCCCGCGCCCGACGCGCGCGGCGTGCTCGACGTCGCCGGCGAGCTGCGCCTGCGCGAGGACTTGGCCGCGCCGGGTGGCCGCCAGGGCGTCGAGCTCGACGCCCGCGCCGGCCTCGGCCCGCGCGGCGAAGACGGCGCCGCGCTGCGCGGTCCGCTGCGCATGACCCTGGCCGTGCTCGACGACGACGGCAACCTCGCGCTGGCCACGGCAGCTGCCGACGTCGACCCGACCGCGGATCCGTCCGCCGACGCCGACAGCAGCGACCGCGCCGACGCGTCCGCGCTGCCGTTCGGCGCGTCGCTGCGCGACGATCCGCTCGACGGCGCCGTCCGCCGGCTGCTCGACGAAACCCTGCGCGCGTCCGACGCCGACGCGGCGGCGTCGTCGAGCGGCCTGCAGCTCGCCACCGGCACCGACGCCTGGCGCTGGCAGCGCGCCATGGCGGTCGACGATCCGGCCCTCGACGGCCGTCCGCTGGCGCTGCTGGTCGAGGAGGTCACGACCGGCCGCTGGGGCGCGACGCTGCTCGGCGTCGTGCGCGACGGCGGCGAAGGCCTGGGCGCGATCCAGCGCGCGGCGGTGCGCATCGAGCGTCCCGAGCGCGAGCTCCTGCGCGGCCGGGTGCCGTTCACCGTGCGTCCGCTGCGCGACGACGTCGCGCGCGTCGTCCTGCTGCTCGACGGCGACCAGGCCGCTGCGATCGACCAGCCGCCGTTCACCGCGCGCCTCGATCTGGGCCGCGATCTGCGCCGGCGCGTGCTGAGCGCGGTCGCCTACGACGCGGACGGCGCCGAGCTCGGCCGCGAGCTGGTGGTGCTCAACGGCGGCGCGCTGGCGGTCGACATCGTCTCGCCGACGCGCGCGGCCGGCACGGGCCCGGTGACGGTCGAGGCCGAGATCGCCGTGCCGCTCGAGAACCGCCTCGACCGCGTGCTCTTCTTCTGGAACGACGAAGCCGTCGCCACGCGCTTCGCGCCGCCGTATCGCCAGACCGTGCTAATTCCCGAGGACGCGCCGGTCGGCTTCGTGCGGGTGGTGGCGATGCTCGACGACGGCACCCTCGCCGAGGACGTCCTGCTGCTCAACGGTCCCGACAGCGCCGCGCAGATCGACGTCAACCTGGTCGAGCTCAACGTCGTCGTCACCGACCGCGAGGGGCGTCCGGTGCAGGGCCTGACCGAGGCCGACTTCGCGGTCTTCGAAGACGGCACGCCGCGCAGCCTGGCGACCTTCAGCGACGCCGAGAACCTGCCCTTGACGGTCGGCCTGGCGATCGACAGCTCGGCGAGCATGTTCGTCAAAATGCCGCGCGTGCAGCGCGCGGCGGGCCGCTTCCTGCGCTCGATCTTCGAGGATCAAGACCGCGGCTTCATCGTCGACATCGACACCCAGCCGCGCCTGGCGCGCAGCATCGTCGACGAGCTGCCGCCGCTCCTGCGCGCGATCGACGACCTGGCACCCGACGGCCGCACGGCGCTGTGGGAGTCGGTGGTGTTCTCGCTCGTGCATCTGCAGGGCGTGCGCGGTCGCAAGGCGCTGATCGTCTTCAGCGACGGCGCCGACGAGGACGACGCATTCCCCTTCCGCAACTGCCTGCGCATGGCGCGCCGCATGGGTGTGCCGATTTACCTGATCCTGCTCAAGGAAGCGCCCGATGAGGGCGATGAAGGGCTGCTCGAAGGTCTGTGGAACCGCGCCTTCGACGACCGGGCCGATCAGCTGGTGTCGGCGGTGGGTGGCCGGGTGTATTACGCCGATGACGTCGGCGATCTCGACGGGGTCTATGACGCGATCGAGAATGAGCTGCGCAGTCAGTATCTGCTGGCGTACTACGCGGAAGACGGCGGCGCGGGGGCGGCGGGGGACTGGCGGCGGGTGCGGGTCGAGGTCGATCGGCCGGGGCTCAAGCCGCGGACGTTGACGGGGTATTGGCCGTAAGCCTGCGGGTTTGTTGCGCGGGTTTGTGAGAGCGGCGCCGGGGGAGCGTGGTTTTTGTACGGTTTCCTGGGGCTGAAGCCCCAGGCTACGCGCCTTCGACGCTTCGCGTCTTCGGCAGACCGCCTCACGGCGGCCCGCCCCTCCCCTCACCGGAACCACCTGCGGATGTCTTGCGCGCGTTCGCGGGGGATGGATGGTGCGTTATGAGGCGTCCGGCGATCGATAGAGACGGGCGCTCGCGAGGAAGACGAGCACGAAGAGAGCGCCGCTTGCCCAGAAGACGCGGCCGCCGAGGATCGGGTAGAGGACGCCGCCGAGGATCAGGCCGGTGATCGACGCGAGGGAGCCCGCGCTCGCGAGCGCGCCCTGGAAGGCGCCCTGGTCGGATTCGGAGACGAGGCTGGACGCGCGCGCCTGGAAGGTGGGCCAGGCCAGGCCGTTGCCGAGGGCGAAGAGCGCGCCGCCGAGATAGGCCGACGCGGTGACGCCGCCGGCGTACATCAGGAAGGCCAGCGACAAGCACGCGAGGCCGACGCCGAAGACGATCGTCGGACGCAGGCGCGACGACGCGGCGCCGAGCAGCGGTCCCTGCACGAGGAACATCGCCGCCGACATCGCCGCGAAGAACGTGCCCAGATCGCCCGGGCCCCAGCCGATCCGCGTGGTCGCGTGGACGGGGAAGGCCGCGTAGAAAATATTGAAGCCGAGGAACATCACGAACGTCATCGCCAGCGCCACGCGCGCCTGCGGCATCCGCACGATCGCCGACCGCGCGCGCGGCGCCGGGGCTTGGTCGCAGGGCACCTGCTGCTGACTGAGGGCGCGGGAGATATTGCCCTGCGGCGGCGGGCCGTCGGGGCAGCGGCCTTTGGGCTCCTTGAGGCGCAGGCACAGGACGACGCCGATCGTCGCGATCGTGATCGACGCCATCACCGGACGGGTGTAGGGATCGGACTCGGAGGCGAGCAGGCCCGCGAGCGCCGGCCCGGCGGTGAAGCCCACCGACGCCGCCATGCCCATGCGGCCGAACGCGCGCTGGCGCTCGGCCTTGGCGTCGCGCGTGAGGTCGGCGACGTAGGCGTTGGCGACGGAGATGTTGCCGCCGGTCAGGCCGTCGAGCAGGCGCGCGAGGAAGATCACCAGAAGCGGCACGGTGAGGGTCGTGCCGGCGAACGCGCCGAGGGTGGTCTTGGGCAGGTAGAGCGCGAGCAGGAACAGCAGCCACGCCACGACCGTGCCGCCCTGGCTGACGGCGAGGATGGTCTTGCGGCCTACGCGGTCGGACCAGCGCCCGAGGACCGGCGCGCCGATCATCTGCGCGGCGGAAAACGTCGCGCCCAGCAGCCCGTACGCCCACGGCGCGCCGCCCAGGTCGGCGACGAGGAACACCAGGATCGGCAGCGCGATCGAGAAGCCCAGGGTGCCGCAGAAGTGGACGGTGAGGATCGGGGCGAGGGTGGTCCAGCCGATGCGGGGGGGTTGTGGGGCGGTCATGGGGGTGAATGTAACGGGTCGGCGGCGGGTTGTCGTCGGGGTGGTCTGGGTGGCTCGGTCACCCCGGGCTGAAGCCCGGGGCTCTACATTCCACGGCCTGCCTTCGGCAGCCTACCCCCACGCGCCCAAGACTTCCTTCGGGATGGCCTCGCCCGACAGCCAGCGCTCGAGGTTCGCGAGCTCCCGGTCGCGGCGGTGGTAGCCCGTTTCGGCGATCAGCTTCTTCGCGGCATCGACGTGTGGGCGCGCCTGCTCGCGCGCGTCGGCGGCCGTCGAGAGATCGCGCAGAAGACGGGCGCGCTCCAGATGGGCGTCGCAGGCGAAGAGGCGCATGCCGCAGCGGGTGGCGAGGTCTTCGACGTCTTGGAGATCGCGTTTGGCGGCGGTGACGTTGCGGTCGATGAGGCGGGAGAAGATGGCGCGGGCAAGCAGGCTAAATGGCAAGGCCCAGTCGTATCCCGCAGCGTGCAGGCCCTCGACGGCATGGTCGAGATGCGTCCGCGCCTGCCGCGACGCATCGGGATCGGGCGAGTCGTCGTCGTTTCGATGCGCGAGGATCGTCCAGGCGCGGGCGCGGCTCAAGCGAGCCGTGGATTTCGACAGCAAAGACATATTGTTCTTAGTGGCGCAATCGAGCATGTATTCCGCCCGCTCGATGACCGCACGCGCCGACGACGCGTCGCCGTCCGCCAGAAGCAGATCGCAGTACCGATAGCCCTGAACCGAGTACAGCCGCGGATAGGACGGCTGCCACTCCGCCTGCATCGCCTCCGCCTCTTCGAACAGCGCCAACGCCGCCGCCACCTCACCCCGCTGGTGATGTGCGTCGGCCAGCTTCGTGTGATTCGCCATGCGCATGAACGCGTCGCCGCTGCGGTCGGCCAGCTCTACAGAACGTTCCGCGTCCGCCAGCGCCTGATCCAGCGCGCCCAGCGTCACGTTCAACTCACTCAGGTTCCCGGCAACAACAGCAGCGTTATTCCACTTCTCGTTCTCTTCATTGATCTCCAAGGTCACACGCATCGGCGCCTCGGACTCGTCCAGGCGACCCAGCGCGCGCAGATGGAAGCCCGCCTGGTTCAGCAGAAACGCCTGATCCGCCGCGGTCAGCGACCCGTGCGGACGCGTGAACGGCTTTTCAAAGAATGCCGTTACCGCCGTCAGATCCGAACCGAACAGGCCGAGCTTGTTCGTACTGTAGAACTCGCTGCCGCGATTGATGCGCTTCCAGTACACATCGTCGCACGCCTCCTGCACCCGCCCTGCACGACACCCGTGCACCACCGCCTGGTAGAGCGGCAGCAACCCCTCGGCCGTGTCGGGCTGGTGCTCCGTCGACGACGTCAGATGCCCGTAGAGCCGCAGATGACCCGCGCGCCACGCCTCGGGCATCGTCTCTTCGAGCCGCGCCGCCGCGTGCGTGCGCACGAGGGGATGCGCGTCGAGTTCGCCGTCCGCGCCGCCGAGCAGCAGGCCCACGCGACGCAGGCGCGTCAGCGCGCGCTTCCAGCGCGACTCGGGCAGATCGACCAACACCTCGGTCAATCCCCCGATTGCCGGTACCTTCCGTAATGCCGCGACGCATTCCCCATCCGCCGGACGATCGAACAAGCCCATCAGGCGCACGATCGCCCGCTCGGGCGTGTCGCCCAGCCACGCGTCGTACGCCTCGAGCACCTTCGCCGCGTGCTGGCCCTCGGGCGCCTCGGGATCGAGCAGCTCGATCGCCTCCGGACGACCCACGTCGCCGTCGAGCACGTCGACCGCGTACTGACCCTCGAGCTTCTGCGTCAGCGCGTGGC
>JBCCOR010000368.1:0-5266 GCA_039025295.1 Acidobacteriota bacterium | reverse complement strand
GTCGTCGGCCGACGCGACGTGGGTCAGCGGTCCCTCGCGCAGGAGCGGGCGATAGATCGTCGGCCCGAGGTCGTCGCGGTCGGGCGGCACGGGATCGAGCGGCTCGGCGTCGCGCGTGTCGCCGTGGTCGGCGAGGACGACGTTGCCGCGCGCGACGCTCACCTCGCTGAGCGTCGTGCCGCCATCGAGCGTCGCCGAGAGGCAGATCGGGAAGCCGGGCGCGTCGTCGGCGTGCCAGCGGATCTCGGTGACGACGAACGGATCGAGCGGATCGACCGTCATCAGCGGATCCTCCGACGCGTAGACGTCGGTCAGGCGCACGGCGTGGCGCATCAGCGGATCGGCGTCGGCGGGATCGCCGGTCTGCGGTCCGACGATCTCCTCGAAGATCAGCACGTCGCCGCGCTGCAGATCGGGATAGGCGCCCAGGAGCGTCGCCGCGGTGGCGCCGGCGGGCAGGCAGCAGTCGCGATCGGACCAGGTGTAGAACGCCATGCGATTGTGCGCGCTGCGCAGCGTGATCGGCTCGAGGGTCTCGAAGATCGCCGCGCCGGCGCGGCGGACGTCGTCGCGGTCGGCGGTCGGCAGCACGGCCGACGACCGGCCGGGCCGGCGCGCGATCACCGCCGTGCCGGGCCTGCGGTCGGCGGCGACCAGGCCAGCCTCGGGGCCGGGGATGACCGCGCCGTCGGCGGCGGGCTCGATCTCGAAGTGGATCCAGGCGCGCGCCGCCGCGCCCTCGTCGATGCGGTAGTCGACCAGGCGCGCGTGCCGGCGCACCGACGGCCGCCGGCGGGCGGTGCCGAGATAGGCCTCGGTGGCGGCGGCGTCCTGGAAGTAGCTCAGCTGATCGCCGACCCAGGCCAGGGCCTCGACCAGCGCCACGCCCTGGTCGGCGACGTGGCGCTCGCGCCAGTCGGGCACGGTCACCGAGAGGCGATCGAGCATTAGGCGGCGGAAGCTGCCCCAGTCCTTGGCCAGGTAGCTGATGTCGGGCGTGGCGCGCGCGGCCGGCGGGCAGGCGTCGTCGGTCTTGCAGTCGAGCGGGCTCGGGCATTCGACCTTGAAGGCGAAGGCCACCGACGCCAGCCGCGGATCGAAGCCCGCGAGCGGACGGGGCGTGCCGTCGGGCGCGAGCACGGCGTCGATCAGGCCGAGCTCGTAGGTCGAGAAGTCGCCGCGCGCGTCGACGCCGATCGCCAGGACGCGCGCGCGATCGAAGCGGTCGAAGTCCGCGCCCGCGAGGAAGTTGCGCACCGGCGTCGGCAGCGCGCCCTGCGGGCTGCCGGCGTCCTGATGCAGATCGTCGAGCCGGCGAATCCAGTCGACGTCGATGTCGGTCACGCGCACGCCGCCGACGATGCGCACGTTCGCCGGTTCGAGATCGGCCGGCGCGTCGCCGAAGCACTGCAGCAGCAGGATGCGCTGGCGCTGGGCGTCGAGCGCGGGCGCGATGCCGTCGGCCTCGCCGTCGATCACCTCGAGGAAGTCGATGCCGTTGAGCGTCGTTGGACTGACCGGATCGGCGCGGCGGCGCCGCAGCGTCGCGCGCCGCTCCTCGTCGCCGCAGGCGTAGCGGGTGCGATCGTCGAAGAGCGCCACGTCACACCGCCCGCTCGAAGGTTTCCACGCGCCGCCGTCCGTCGATCGTGCGGCGGTAGACGACCGTGATCCGCAGCGTCGAATCCTCGACCGTCACGTCGAGACTCTCGAGCGTCAGGCGATCGCCGAGATGCTGCAGGATCACCGCCTGCGCCTGCGCCTCGAGCGCCGCGGCCAGGGCCTCGCCGGCCGGCTCGAAGACCAGATCGAGCAGGCCGCTGCCGAAGTCGGGCCGCATGACGCGCTCGCCCGGTCGGGTCAGGAGCAGCTGCTCGAGCAGATCGCGCAGATGATGATCGGCCGATCGGCGCGCGAGATCGGCGTCGAGATCGCGCAGCGTGGCGGTGGTGCCGTCGGCGGCGACGTCGTAGGGCCAGGCGAGATCGGCGCGCGCGTCGGGATGGGCCCAGCGGCGCGGGCGCGGCGGTTTGGGATCGCTCATGATCGGGGCTCCATGACTACGTTCCTCGCACGCGGACCTGGCCGCTGATGATCGGTGCGCCCTGCGGGATGACGCCGGCGACGCAGAGCGCCGGGCTGTTCTGGAGCAGCGCCGGCGTGCCGTTGACGCGCACGCGCACGGCCGCCCCGAGCCACTGCACCTGCGTGCACGGCTGGGGCGTGCCGCCCGGCGTCGTGAAGGGGCAGCCGGCGATGATCGTCGTGTAGGCCGCGGTCGCCACCGGCTGGCCCGAGACCTTGACGCGCACGTTCGACGACACCGTCGTGCCCTGGCCGCCGTGCGGGCACTGGGTCGGGGCGCCGACGTGGTAGAGGAAACCCGCCATCAGATCACCTCCAGCGCGCCGTCGTTGACCGAGACGCCGGTCGGCCCGAGCGCGATCTTGCCCAGCGCGCACGAGATCTCGATGCCGGCGGCGCCGAAGGTCAGGGTGGCGGGGAAGGGCAGCGTCGGCGGTCCGACCTCGAGCGTCACGCCGCCGGCGCCCGGCAGATCGTCGAGCTTGAGGCTGGCGCCGTCGGTCTTGAGCAGCTTGGTGGTGGCGAGCGCGGGCAGCGCCGGCACGTCGCCGAGGTTCCAGAAGCCGCCGGCGTAGATCGGATAGTCGGGATCGCCGCCCTCGAATTCGATCCACGCGTCGGCGCCGATCGGCGGCACGAGGAACAGGCCGACGCCGGGTCCGGCGTAGGGCGCGCACGGCATCGCCCAGGCCATGCGGCCGTCGCCGAGCACCGCCGGGCAGCTCACCTGCACGCGGCCCTGCTGCTGCGGGTCGAGGTTGTTCTCGACCTTGCCGCGGTATTTGCCGTAGAACTTGGTTTCGTCCATCTGCGCGTCCTCAGGCGATGCCCCGCGTCGGCACCACCGGAACGGTGGAGATCGTGCCTTCGCGGACGATTTCGAATTCCTGCTTGTAGCTGTTGCGCGTGAGCTTGTGGGTCACGCTGTGGACGGTGTAGAGCCCGTCGTAGCGCAGGCCGACGCCGCGCACGCCGACCACGCCGCGCGCCTGCAGCATGCCGCCGTACCGCGCGGTGTCGAGGGCGCCCGTGCCCTTGACCACGTCGCTCGTGGCCTCGCTGTCGGCCGAGGCGTCCGACACCGCCTGCACGATGTTGCGTCCCGAGAGCGCGCGATAGGCCTTGGTCTTCGCCACGCCGCTGTTGAGCAGCGCCGGCGACAGCGCGAAGGGCACGCGCAGGCTGGGCAGCGAGAGGACGGGCAGCTTCAGGCCGGTCCAGCGATCCTGCACCGTGCCGCGCACCTGGGTGACCTCGGCGGCGGCGTTCTCGAAGGTGAGCGACTCGACGTTGGTGTCGGAGCCCATGTCGACCGTCAGCGCGGCCTGCGGCACGCCGAGGCGCAGATCGGGCCCCCAATACGCCGTGTTGGTGCCCGGCACCGGCCCCGGTGCGACGTGGAAGACGTAGTTGTAGCGCGCCGCCATCTTCTGCAGATGCTTCAGGTCGGTGCCCTGCTGGGTGGGCGTGCGGTCGGTGACGATCGGCACGTCGAGCGACGGCGGCGGAATCACCATCGGGATCAGGCCGTAGCGGGCGTAGAGCGCGATGATCTTCAGCGCCACCACGGTGTCGGGCTGCGCCGGATGCTCGACGTTCTTCTCCTCCTGATCCATCGCGAAGGAGACGTCCTCGCCGGTCAGGACGAGCTGCGTGCCGCCGCCTTCGCCCTCCGCCGGCTTGAGTTCGGTGCGGGTGATCAGGCCGTCGATCAGCACCTTCGGCAGCGCGCCGAGGAAGACGGTGAGGATCACGCGCATGCCGGTCTTCAGCACCGGCAGCTCCATCAGCGCCAGATCGAGCGCCATCGTCGCGGCCTTGCCGGTGCGGAAGGCGATTTGAAAGCCCGAGCGCTCGCCTTTGGCATGCTTCACCTCGACCGTGGCCAGCGCGTCCATCAGGGGCGCGGGCGCGGGGATCGGCACGGTCGGGCCGATCAGCAGGTTGAGGCGAACGCCGGATGCGGACATCGATCAGCGCCTCACGCGTCCGGGTCGGGCTGGGGGACGGCGACGCGCAGCACGTCGCCGGCGCGCTCGGTGAGCGCGGTCGGGTCCATCGCCTCGTTGGCGTCGGCGACCCGCCACCAGGCGCCGGCGTCGCCGAGCGTGCGGTGGGCGATGAGATCGAGGCGGTCGTCCTGCCGGACGGTGACGTCGCCGAGGAGCGGCTGATCGCTGCCGTCGGGCAGGAAGCGGCGCGCGACGTGGCGGATCTCGCGGCCGTCGTCGGCAACGTGGACGCGGGTCTCGCGATCGGCGTAGCGGCTGGTGGGATCGAACACGGTCGTCTCTCCTCAGAATCCGTCGACGCCGAGCGCGCCGGTGGTGCGGGCCTTGCGCTCCAGGCCCTCTTTGTTGACCTGATGCTCCATGAAGAGCGCGTAGCCGGGATGATCGCGCGGCAGGTCGTTGTACGAGAGCACGCGCAGGCCGAGCGAGACCTTGGCGCGGATCGGGTTGAGATCGGGATCGTGGAACTCTTCCGTCACCGAAAACTCGGTCAGCCGCACGGGCAAAACCCGCTTCGGTCCCCACACGAAGAGCAGATACGGGCCCTGCGCCGGCATCACCTCGATCGTGCCGAGGGCGAGCAGCGTGTTGTTGAGCTGCACGTGCCGGCTCTCGGGATAGATCAGCAGCTCGAGCAGCGCCAGCTGCGGATGGATGCCGTCTTCGATCGCGCTCTCGACGCCCTCCTCGAGCTGGTCGACGGCGTCGAGCAGCGCCTCGATCTTGATCGTTTCGATCGGCGCGCCGGTCAGCCGTAGCGCCTCGACCTCGGCGGCCTCGGCGCTCGCGGTCTGCGGCTCGAGCGTGCGCGAGAGCGTCTCGGGGTTGTACTGAAACGCGATCACCTCGGGCGAACCGCTGCCGCGGTAGGCGACGAGGGCGCCTTTCTTGAGCTGAGGGGCTTGGGGGAAGGTGTTCACATTGCTGCTCCTGGCTCAGAGGCCCATCGCCTTGCGCGTGCGGTCGATGTCGCCCTGGATCTTGTTGACCGACGTCTGGGCGCGCGCGGCGAGGTCCTTCGGCGCCACGCGATCCTTGCCGTCGGCCTTGCCCTTGGCCGCGGCGTAGTACTCGTCGAAGCCGCCCGGCGGCAGGGCGTCGCCGAACCAGAGCGTGTCGGCGGCGTAGTGCGTCATGCCTTGGATGATGGCCTTGATGCCGGACTTCGT
>JBCCOR010000367.1:0-5279 GCA_039025295.1 Acidobacteriota bacterium | reverse complement strand
GAGCAGCGCGGCGATCGCCACCAGCGTCACCGCCGTCAGGCGCGCCGCGCCGGCCGGCGCGAACAGCGCGAGGGCCAGCGCCAGCCCGCCGACGCCGGCCAGGCGACGACCGTCCTGGGCGTGGCCGCCCGGCCCGAGCGCACGGAGCGCATAGACCGCGAGCAGCGTCACGCCCAGCAGCCGCGCCAGATAGCGCAGCTCCGCCCCGACCATCGCATCGACGGATCCGCGTCCCACGAGCACGAGCACGAGCGGCACGCCCAGCGCCACGGCCAGCGCGCGCGCGTGCCGCATGAGACCGCGCAGCCCGCGTGCGATCGGCACGCCCGGCGGACGCATCGCGTCGGCCGACGCAGGATGAGGCGCGTGCTTCATTTCATATGTCATTGTAGCATTTTTCGAGCGCAAGCCGCGCTCAAGAGGTTGCTTCAGTCTACCTTGGACGCGCGTTGACGCCATGAAAGCGCGCGGGTAGGCTCCGGCGCATGCTCGACCGAGACCTCTTGCGCGACGACACCGGACGCACCCGCACCCGCCTGCTCGACCGCGGTACGGACGCTGCAGACTTCGACCGCTGGCAGCAGCTCGACCGCGCGCGGCGCGAACTGCAGGTGGCCGCCGAAACGCTGCAGCACGAGCGCAAGGTGGCGAGCAAGGCCATCGGCGTGTGCAAGCGCCAGGGAATCGACGCCTCGGAGGCGATCGCCGAAGTGGCCGCGCTCAAGCAGCGTTTGGCCGACGCCGAGGCGCAGCTCGAGGCGATGACCGCCGAGGTCGACGCGCTCGAGACGACCTTCCCGAACCTGGTCGACGACGACGTGCCGGTGGGGCCCGACGAGTCGTCGAATCGGGCCGAGCGCACGATCGGCACGCCGCCGACGTTCGACTTCACGCCGCAGGCGCACTGGGACCTCGGCCCGGCACTCGGCCTGCTCGACTTCGAGCGCGCCGCCAAGATCGCGGGCGCGCGCTTCAGCGTGCTGACCGGCGTCGGCGCGCGCCTCGAGCGCGCGCTCGCGCACTACATGCTCGACCTGCACGCCGCGCACGGCTATCTCGAGGTGTCGACGCCCTATCTGGTCAACAGCGACGCCCTTTTCGGCACGGGCCAGCTGCCGAAGTTCGCCGACGACCTCTTCACCGTCGACGGCCACGATCTCTATCTGATCCCGACGGCTGAGGTGCCGGTCACGAACCTGCACCGCGACGAGATCCTCGACGCCGACCAGCTGCCGCTGCGCTACGTGTCGTACACGCCGTGTTTCCGCGCCGAGGCCGGCTCCTACGGCAAGGACGTGCGCGGCATGATCCGCCAGCATCAGTTCAGCAAGGTCGAGCTGGTGCAGCTGGTGCATCCCGACGACAGCGCCGACGCGCACGTCGCGCTCACCGGCCACGCCGAGGCGGTCTTGCAGGGTCTCGGCCTGGCGTATCGCGCGGTCACGCTGTGCAGCGGCGACACCGGCTTCGCGGCGGCGCGGACCACCGATCTCGAGGTGTGGCTGCCCGGCCAGGACGCCTACCGCGAGATCAGCAGCTGTTCGAACTTTCGCGACTTCCAGGCGCGCCGCGCCGGCATCCGCTTCCGCCCGGCGGGCGGCGGCCGTCCCCAGTACGCGCACACGCTCAACGGCTCGGGCCTGGCGATCGGGCGCACCCTGGTGGCGATCCTGGAGAACTACCAGGAAGCCGACGGCGGCGTACGCATTCCCGATGCGCTGCTGCCCTACATGCGCGGGCTCGCGCGCATCGATCCGCCGGCGGCGGACTGAGCCTTTCGCCCCGGGCGCCGCTGCGCGCCTGGGGCGTCCGACCACGGAGGGATGGCAGAGTGGTCGAATGCGGCGGTCTTGAAAACCGTTGACCGTTCACGCGGTCCGTGGGTTCGAATCCCACTCCCTCCGCCACTCTCACGCAGCACGCGACGTCGCGTCATCGCCTGTGGCAGCGATCGTTCCGACTTGCTATGCGTATCTTTCCGATCCTCCTCTTTCTCGTCCTGGGTGTTGCCGCCCTCGCTCTTCGGCGGCAGGCGGACCGGCGCGCCGACCGCGCCGAGATGGATCGTTTGATCGCGCTGCAGCTTTCCGATCCTCCGGCCTTTTCGCCGGAGATGGTCGCCGACCTGCCGGAACCGGCGCGGCGCTTCTTCACATTCGCCATCGCCGAGGGCACGCCGCTTTACACCGTCGCCTGGATCGAGATGACGGGGCAATTCGGCATGGGCGACAAGGCCGACCCCGGCTACATGCCGATGCGCGCCACCCAAGTGCTCGCCGCGCCCGAAGGGTTCGTCTGGGCAATGTCAGGCGGATCGGGGGCGATGCGCATGGAGGGCTCGGACAGCGGAACCTGGACGCGGTTCTGGCTGTTCGGCCTGGCGCCGGTGGCCCGCTTGGGTGGCAACCCCGACCACACCCGCTCCGCCTTCGGCCGCACGGTGGCCGAAGCGGTCTTCTGGACGCCTGCGGCCGTCCTGCCCGGGTCGAACATCACCTGGGCGCCTGTCTCGGAAAACGTGGCGCGCGTCACGATGCGGCGCAACGACCTAGCGCAGTCCGTCGACCTGACCGTCGACCCGGCTGGCCGTCCGCTGCACGTCTCGTTCATGCGGTGGAGCGATGCGAACCCCGACAAGGAACACCGTCTACAGCCTTTCGGCGGCTATCTGTCGGCGTTTCGCGCGTTCGGAGGATTCACCCTGCCCACGCATGTGGAGGCGGGCAACCTGTTTCAAACGGACGACTACTTCCCGTTCTTCATCGCCGACGTCACCGATCTCCGCTTTCCCCAGCCTGACCGCTGATCGCCACGGATCAGCGGTCTATCGCGCGTGAAGGGATGCGCGAGCGCTGGGCATCGACGCACCTCAGCCGTCCGTCTTCGGACGCTCCATCCGCGCCGCCGGATCGGTGAAGACCGCCGGATCGGCGATCTCCGTCGAGACCGCGATCGGGCCCAGGCTGCGCGCGCTGCCGTCGGCGCCGACGCGGGTCGTCGAGAGCTGCACGCCGGCATACTCGTTCCAGTCCGTCCACGCCCAGCGCGTCGGCTCGCGATCGGCTTCCCAACTCTGCAGGAAGTACGCCCAGTACGCCATCAGGCCCGTTTCCGGGTGCAGATAGGCCCAGTAGACGTCGCCCGGCGTCAGGCCGACCTGTTCGAAGCTCAGCTTGACCTTCTCGTAGTCCACGCCGTCGATCGTCTCGGTGCCGTCGTAGGCCAGCGTCACGCCGGGATCCTTCAGCTTGTACGGCATCGCCAGCCAGTAGACGTCGTTGACCCACGCGCCGTAGGCGCGCTCGAGCCACTCGGCGAGCTCCTCGCCCGACTGCGCTTCGCCGTCGACCCAGGCGCCGCCCTCGCGGGATTCGATGTTGTGCAGCACCACATAGTGCTGGCCCTCGCGCGTGAAGCCCTCGAGGCGGTGATCGCCCGTGTGGCGGTCCCAGTCATGGTTGCGGAAGCCGAAGAAGTTGAACTGCACGTGGCGCGCCGCCGCCCACGCGTCGGCGCCGCCGAGGGCCTCCATCAGGCGATCGGCCAGGCCCGACGCCCGGGCGGCGCCTTCGCTATGTCCAGTGGCCCACGACGCGGCGGGCGCGAGCAGGGCGATGAGCAAACAGATGACCAGGAACGGACGAACAGCAGAGCGGACACGCGACAGCATGCGAGGACTCCTCGACGAGGTTGAGCGCGCGCGCAACCGGCGCGGGACGATGCGCCGGTCGGCGGATGCGCGATGATGAAATGATAGGGTACCGCTTCTTTCCACGACCAGCCCGAGAACCATGGACGAGCGCATCGACTACCAACTGTTGATCCAGCGAGCCCTCCGCAGCGTGCTGCGGCAGGTGCTGCAGCAGGTTGCCGAAGAGGGCCTGCCGGGCGGCCATCACTTCTACATCGGCTTCCGCACCGATCTGCCCGGCGTGACCGTGCCGCCGCGGCTGCGCAAGGCGTATCCGCAGGAGATGACGATCGTTCTCCAGCATCAGTTCTGGAACCTGACCGTCTCCAGCGATCGCTTCTCGGTCGAGCTCAGCTTCGGCGGTCGCCGCGAGCCACTCGACATCCCGTTCCGCGCGCTGACCTCGTTCGCCGATCCCGAGGCCGATTTCGGCCTGCGGCTGCAGCCGGAAACGCCCGGCGGCGGCGGACCGCAGCGGCTCGGGCCGCGCCCGCTCGAGGCCGCCGACGCCGTGCGCGCCGAGGCCGCGCGCCGCGGATTGCGCGCCGTCGGCGACGACGAGGACGACAAGGACCACGACGGCCCAGACGACGACGGCCCGGACAACGACGGCGCGACGCCCAGCGCCGATGGCCACGTCGTCGATCCGGTGGACGATGCAGACGCATCCAACGACGCGGACGACGACGGCGACGCGCCGTACGATGGCGATCCCGACGCCGAAGACGAGGCGTTCTTCCACGCCGTGGCCGCCATCGTCGCCAAGCACAATCCGTACACGCGCGGCGAAGGCGACGAGGCCGACGACGACGGCGAGAGCGACAGCGACGACGAAGATCCCGATGACGATCCCGACGGGCGCCCGCGCGACGACGCGTCCGACGACGACGGCGATGCCGAAGACGACAGCGCGGCCGCCAGCAGCAACGTGGTCTCCCTCGACGCCTTCCGCAAACGCTGACGTGACCTACCCGCGCCCCCTTTCCGCCGCGGCGTCCGCGGCCGCGGCCGCTCGCCTGGACAGCACCGTCGGCGCGACGCCGCACGACGAGCCGCCGGCCGCGCTGCCGGCCTGGTTCGCGCGGCTCGCGCCGGTGCGCGACGCGAGCGACACCGCACCGCACCGCATCGACGCCGCCGGCGCTGAAGGCCGACTCACCGCCTGCGCGCCGTCGCGCGACCGGCCCTGGGGACGCGTCAGCGCGGTTCTGCCCGATGCCGCGCAGCTGCCGGCAGCGCAGCTGCGAGCGTCCGTCGCGGCGCTCTACGGCGCGCTGCACCGCAGCCTCGCCCAGCTCGGCACGCCCGAGCCGGTGCGCATCTGGAACTTCATTCCGACGATCCACGCGCGCTACGGCGTCGACGACGCGCGCACCGCCCTCGCCGACGCGCCCTCGGGCCACCGGGCCGCGATCCTCGACCGCTACCGCGCCTTCAATCTGGGCCGCTGGGACGCCTTTCAGCGCTGGCTCGTGCCCGGTCGCGAAGACGATCGCGCCGCCCTCGCCCGCCGCGTGCCGACCGCCACCGGCGTCGGCCACGCTGGGCGCGATCTGGTCATCCACATCCTCGGCGCGGTTCGCGCCGG
>JBCCOR010000366.1:0-5294 GCA_039025295.1 Acidobacteriota bacterium | reverse complement strand
GGGCCCGGATGTACGCGCACATCCGGGCCCGCTGCGTCTGAGCGACCGCGGCGCGGCTACACCGCCGTGTCGGCGGACGCGGCGATCGATCCGGACGGCGGATTGGCCTGCTGGGCCGGCACCGCATCGAGCATCTCGCGCACCCGGCGCGTCAGCTCCTCGGGCGCAAACGGCTTGGCGATCAGCACCGAACCGTCACGACCGAGCTGCTTGCCGCTGATCTTTTCCTCGTTGTAGCCCGACATGTAGATCACGCGCAGTTCCGGCTGCAGCTCGAGCAGATGCGCGGCCAGCTCGGTGCCTTTCATCTGCGGCATGATGACGTCGGTCAGCAGGAGATCGATCTGATCGCCCTGCATGGCAAACACGTCGAGCGCCTCCATGCCGCCACTGGTCTTGATCACCCGATAGCCGCGCGAGCGCAGGATCTCGTAGACCACCGCGCGCACGCTGTCCTCGTCCTCCACCAGCAAAATCGTCTCGCTGCCCTCGTCGGTGCGCGCCGCGCGCACGGCGGCGACCGGCGTCTGGATCTCCTCGACCGTGCCCGGCAGGTAGATGGCGAAGCGCGTGCCCGCGCCCGGCTCGCTGTCGGCGCGGATCGTGCCGCCGCATTGGCGCACGATGCCGTAGACCATCGACAGCCCGAGGCCGGTGCCTTCGCCGACGTCCTTGGTGGTAAAGAACGGCTCGAAGATGCGCTCCATCACATCCGGGTCGATGCCCGTGCCGGTGTCCTGCACGCTGAGCATGACGTATTCCTGCCCCACGGCCAGGTCCTCGAGACCCGGCACGGCGGCGTTCTCGTCGCGTCCGACCCAGTGCGTGCTCAGCGTCAGCGTGCCGCCGTTGGGCATCGCGTCGACGCCGTTGCTGGCCAGGTTCATGATCACCTGCTCGATCTGGCCAGCGTTGACCCGCACGTGCGGCAGGCCGTCCTGCAGCTGCAGGTCGAGCTGGATCTCCTCGGTCAGCAGCCGCTGCAGCAGTCCCTGCATATCGCCGACCAGCCGGTTCAGGTCGACCACCTTGACCTCGACCACCTGCTGGCGGCTGAAGGCGAGCAGCTGCTTGGTCAGCGCGGCGGCTTTCTCGCCGGCAGCGCGCATGTCCTGCAGATAGCCCTGCAGCATCAGATCGTCTTCGTACTCCATCAGCATGAGATGGGTGTAGCCGAGGATGACCGAAAGCAGGTTGTTGAAGTCGTGCGCCAGGCCCGACGACAGGCGACCGATCGCCTCCATCTTGTGCGCCTGGACGAGCTGCTCGTGAAGCCGCCGATTCTCGTCGATCTCCAGCTGGATGCGCAGCACCGGCGCGATCTGATTGGCCAGCTTGCTGATCAGCGCCACGTCGGTGCGGGAGTAGAAGCCGTCGGGCTGGCGGTTGCCGAGCAGCCAGATGCCGATGGTCTCGTCGTGCACCTGCAGCGGCTGGACGAGGCGCACCCAGTCGAGCGGCAGATGCGCGCGCATGTCGCGGTTGAGATAGCGCCCGCCCGCCGGCTGCAGCATGCGCAGCGTCGACACATCGACCGTCTCGCTGCCATCCACCGCCTGGGCGTAGACGGCGCGCGCCTGCTCCTGATCGAAGAGATAGAGCGCCGACTGTTCGATCTGCAGCGTCGGCAGCACCTCATCGAGCACGATGCGGCGCAGCGCCCGCCGATCGACCGCGGCCGGAATCCGCTCGGCGAAGGCGTTGACCACCTCGTGCGGCTGGTACGGGATGCCGAAGATCGCCCGGTCGACGAAGAGCTGGAAGCGGCTGTACAGCGTGGGCGCGAACGCGACGAAGATCACCGACGCGAACATGCTCGTCACGAGCGGATAAGCCTGGAACACGGCGAAGCGCATGCCCAAGAGAAAGTAAGCAGTGAGGTAAATGGTGATGTACAGCGACGTAAAGCCGTAGATCCCCACCATGCGGTTGGCACGCACTTGAAACGGTCCCAGATCGTGTCGATAGATGGCGTTGAGGTACGAAATCCCCCAGTTCGGAAGTGCGACGAGCGTGATGCAGCCGAGTAGGACCGTGTCGATCTTGACGTCGAGCGACGGATCGCGACCGATGGTGAAGGTGATCGCCGCGGCGACCCACGGAATGATGCCGAGGATCACGCCGAACAACAGCATGCGGCTGGTGAGCAGCGTGGCGATCTCGTTGGACCAAATGGAGCGGAAGAGGACGATGCCGAGTCCGATCAGAATACCCGATAGGTAGATCCAAAAAAACTGATAGATCTTTGCTGCACCGCTCAGATCGAGGATCAAAAGGAAGGTTGCGATGACGTACATCGCCCACGCCACGCGTCGATGGTGACGAAACAGCGGCCGCGGCAGGATCAGATGAAGATGCACGACGACCGGCATGCTCATGATCGCGGTCACGTGCAGCACCAGGCTCGAGAGTCCGACGCGGGACTTGGAGATGAAGCCCGAGGCGAAAAAGAGCGCGGTGATGTAGTAGAAGGCGATGAGCACCCACCATCGCTCGTCGCGCGGTCGCACGGCGATCACAGCGAAGGTGCCCATCAGCCAGAACAGCAGCGGGAAGCACGCGGCGACCACGCCCTCGAGATGGCTGCCGAAGGTCGGCGAGAGGGCGTGGATGACGATCGGAATGCGCTGGCCGTCGCGGAGCACGACGGCGTCGGTCTGCATCTTCCAGCGGATCGTCGGTTGCCAGCGCTCGCGCAGGTAGGTCTCGCGATCGAAGCCGTCGATCATCACCAGCTGATCGCCGACCTGGACGCAGTTCTCGCCCCAGGCCGGATCACATTTGGCATCGACCGAGTAGACCTGCCAGGTTCGCGGGTCGAAGGCGAAGTACAGCTCGGGCGCATGGCTGCGCGAAACCGAATAGAAGATCACGATGAGCAGTGTGCTCACCGCGATCAATCCCGAGAGAATGCGCGCTCCGTTCATGCGCCCGACGGTCCGCGCTCGTCTCAGCCCGAAGCGCTCGCGTCCGCGGTACTCGCGACCAGGCCGTCCCAATCGGTGAAGCCCAACGAGTCGAAGAGATGCCGCATCGGCGCGATCTGCTGTTCGATGATCTCCCGGATCGGCTGCTCGTCGACCAATGCGACCGCGTCCAGCGTCCGCTTCGCCGCGTGGAAGAAGCCGAGCATGCGATAGAGGCAATAGCTGACCGCGCCGCAGCGGACGAGGATCTCCTGGGCGCGGGCCAGATGGTCGTCGGCGTCGAGATCGTCGAGCAGGGCGAGGAACGTGTCGCGTTCCGCGTAGTCGGCGGTCACGCCGTAGAGAATCGGCAGATTGTTGCAGCGCCGCGCCCAGTCGGGTCGCGCCGGCTGCGCCATCGCGTCGCCGAGATCGTCCTGCACCTGCACCATCAGACCCACGTCCCGACCGAGCGTGGCGAGCGCCTCGCCGACCGCGTGGTCGCCGCCGCCCAGTCGCACGCCAACGTAGAGTGCACTCGACAACAGCGGCGGGGTCTTGCGCTCGATCACCCGCCAGTAGGCCGCCTCGCTGTCGAGCGTGTCGACGTCGAGATGCTGCCCGTAGGCGGTGTCGATGGCCATGTTGGTCAAACTGCGGTGAATCGCGGCGCGACAGGCTGGATCGAGCGTCGTGTCGCGCTCGATGATCTGCGACGCCATGCCCTGCAGAGCGAGCGCGAGGTTGGCGGCGCGCCCGACGCCCCATTCGTGATGGATGCCGCGCGGGTCCTCGTCGAGCAGGTCGTCGACCAGGTGAATGCTGGTGAGCATGCAATAAATCGCCGCAGCGCCGGGCAGGGCCGCGTCGGGTCGACCGCCCACGGCCTGGCTGGCACGCAGCGGATAGTCCATGTAGCTGATGCTCGAGGTCGGGCGGAAACGGCTGATCATATCGAGCACCTCCGGCCATTCCTGGGCCTGAGGTACGGCGGCGATCACGTCTTTGATCGCAACGAGACGTTCCATGATGCACTGTCCTCCGGGCGAGAGCGCCTGGGTTGATGGCCTGGCCTCACGGTTCGCGGCTGGCCTGGACCATCGAGCGGCGATCGTTCCCGCGTGCGGCTTCGTCTGCTGGCATCAGCAAGACGGTCGGAACAGAAATGATGTACGTCACCAAGTATAGGAGTGCGCCGTACCACGCGCAAGAACCGAGGTGGGCGGAGCACCGCCATCACCGCGTCGGAACGCGGTGCACGCATCGCGTCCGCGGCGCGCCACATGATCGCTGCCCGATGGGATCACTGCCAGATCGGCGCCGCGCATCGCGACACCAGGCCAGAAAACCGAAAAGGGCCGCCCAACGGGCGACCCTCGACTCGATGCTGTGTCGGCTGACCTGCGTTGCTGCCGCTGGCCGAACGGCGGCTACGCGCGGGCCGACGCTGTGACGGCGTGCGTCAGGTCCACGGATTCCAGGCGAGCTCGCCGTTGTTCTCCGCGGCCTGCAGCGCAGCGCGCGCATCCTTGTGCTGGTTGAACGTCCGCAGCGCGTCGATCGCGCGATTGGAACGCTGTTCGTTTTTGAGCTGAGCCTGGAAAGACTGAATGGACATGGATTACAACTCCTAATTCAAACGTCTGCCGAGAAAGGTGTCCATGAATCGCCCGGGCTGCGGCCGATCGGCCGCTCTGTGGCGCGACTCAGGGATTGACAACAAAATTGTGAAGGACCGGTCGTCTTCACGCAGGGTGAGCACTCAACCCACGCCGGAAGCGTAACAGAAGTCGTAATCTTGAACGGGTCAGGGTGTTGGAACCATCTCTATCCAAGAGCCCTCAAAACCAACAAGCCCGCATGATCTCCGTACTACGGAGGCCATGCGGGCTTGGGGGGACTCGGGTGCTTGTGGGGCTGCAGCTGCGCGCGTCGAGCGGGAAAACGGCGTGCGCGGCGGCGCCTCACGGCACCTTGGCGGGATGATGTTCAGCCGATCGACTGATCGTCATCCCCGAGTCGCATGATCCACTCACTCCAACCCATGCCGTTGGTGTGACCCGAATTCTTGGCGACGTTCCGAGCGCGATCGCGATCGGTCAGTGCGCGCAGCGTCGGGTGCAGGCTGGCGGAGCGGTTGGCGTTGTTCAGTTTGGCGTTGAATTCCTTGATCGACATGACACATCTCCCAGTGCGGGTCTCGCCGTGCATATGCTGGCGAGTGAGATCGGCGCGCGAGAGGCCACAAACACACAGTGCGTTTGTTTCAACCAATCAAGCACCTGAAACGTACGACTCAGATGTGACCTACTGCATCGAAAAAAATCGCATTGACATGATTATCGTACGGAGGCCCAAAGTGGATGTCAAGGTTTTTCAAGAAAAATT
>JBCCOR010000365.1:0-5300 GCA_039025295.1 Acidobacteriota bacterium | reverse complement strand
TGCTCACCGCGCGCATGGTGCGCGAGGCGCGCGCGCAGAGCCGCCTCGATCATCCCAACATCTGCAAGATCTACGACGCGGGCATCCACGCCCGACGTCCGTTCATCCTGATGGAGCTGATCGAAGGCGAGGAAATCGGCGCGCTCGTCGACGCGCTGCCCTGGCAGACCCACGTCGCGCTCATCGCCACCGTGGCCGACGCCCTGACCACGGCGCACAGCGCCGGACTCGTCCATCGCGACATCAAGCCCGCGAACATCATGGTCGAGCGCGCCGACGGCGAGGATCCGCGTCCGGTTCTGGTCGACTTCGGCCTGGTGTACGAATTCGACACCGACCATCCCACCCTGACCGGCACGCGCGACATCATCGGCACGCCCACCTACATGGCGCCGGAGCAGATTCGCGCCGGCGCGCGCGTCGACGCGCGCGCCGATCTCTACAGCCTGGGCGCCACCCTCTATGCCCTCTTGGCCGGCAAGCCGCCGTTCCTGGGCCGCACGCCGATCGACACCATGCGCAAGATTCTGGAGGACGAACCGGTCGCGCTCCATCAGCGCGTGCCCGGGCTGCCGCGCGCGCTCACCGACGTCGTCCACGCGTGCCTCGCGCGCGATCCCGACAATCGACCGCCCAGCGCGGCGGCCCTGGCGACCGATCTGCGCCGCAGCCTGCAGCGCGAGCGGCCGCTGCACGCGCGCTCGCACCGGCTGCATCGACTCCGGCGCCAGATCGAGCAGCCAGGTCGTCGCTCGGCGCTGGTCGCGCTGCTCATCGCGGTGCTCGGCTGCGGCGCGCTGATCGCCCTGCAGCAGCAGCGCAGCGCCCGACAGCTGACCTACGAGCAGCAGTTCGGCCAGCTCGGCAACGATCTTGCCCAGGTTCTGCGCGCCGAGATCATGAGCGCACCGCACGACATGCGTCCCGCGCGCGCGCAGCTCCGCGCGCGCCTGCGCCAGATCGAGCGCACGCTCGGCGACATCGATCCGATCGGCCACGGCCCGGCCTTCACCGCCCTCGGCCGCGGCTATCTCGCCCTCGGCGCCTACGAAACCGCGCGCGATTTTCTACAGCAGGCCTGGGACCTCGGCCATCGCACGCCGAACACGGCCTACGCGCTCGGCGACGCCCTGGTGCATCTCTATCGTCAGGAGCGCGCGCGCGTCGCGCTGCTCAGCAGCCCGGCGGAGCGCGAAACGGCGCTCGACGCGCTCGAGGTCTCTGCGCACGCGCGCATCGTCGGCTTTCTGGAGCAGGGGCGCGACGCCCTGGGCGCGGCACCCGAGCTGATCGAGGCACAGATCGCATTCGTCGAGGGCGATACCAGCGCCGCCCTGCGCGCGCTCGCCGCCGCGCGCCAGGGCCGTCCGTGGCTCTACGAGGCGGCGATTCTCGAAGGCAATATCATCGAGTCCGGCGTCGTCCTGCTGCGCGCGAACAGCCGGATGCGCACGGCGCAGGCGGAACTCCTCCGGGCCCGCGACGCCTATCGCTCGGCCATCTCGACCGCGGGCAGCGCGGTCGACGGTCATCTCGGCCTGTGCCGCGTCGCCCGCGAGACCTTCATGCTCGGCGCGGTGATCGGCGCGCCGGAAGCGACCATGGACGCGCACATGCGCACCGCCCACGACGCGTGCCAGACCGCGCTGCGCATCAACGCCGACGACAGCCAAATCTGGATCGAGCTGGCCAATCACGCGCTCACCCGCGGCATCTACAACCGCCTGTTCTTCGGCCGCAGCATCGGCAGCGAGCTGCAGGAGTCGACGCAGCACATCAAGAAGGCCATCGCGCTGATCGAGCAGGAGCTGACCGATCGGCCGCGCACAGCGTCCGCCGCGCACACCAGCCTCCAGCTCAGCAGCGCGCACTACACCCTGGCCGAGATCCACTACCGCACCGCACAGCTCGAAAAATGGCAGCAGTACCGGGAGGATCCGCGCCCCTACATCGACCTCGGGCTGACCGCCCTCGCCCGCGCCGCACGCGACGCGCCGCTGACCGGCAGCAACAACCTCCGCCTGCTGACCGCCAAGCTCCTGCGGCATCGGGCGGCCGCCGACGCGCGCTACGGCCGCCTGCCGCGCTATCTCTCACCCGACAACCCACAGCTGCGCCGCATTCATCCCGATCGCATGCCCAAGGATCCGCGCGCCATCTACGAATGGGCGGCGATGCTGAATCTGCTGGCGCAGCAGCGCCGGATCCACGGCGATGATTTCAGCGATGCCGCGCGCCAGTCGCTGGACGCGCATCGCGCGCTCGCCGAGCGCGCGCCGGCGAGCGCGCGCGCGCACGTCAACACCGCGGTCGCCCTGATGCTGCACCTCTGGAACCAGCACCACCGGCGCGCCCCGCTCGCGGACGCGCTGCGCGCGTTCGACGATCGACTGGCGGCCGCGGCGGCGACCGATCAGAACGATCCTTACGTCTGGCGACAAACCCTCTGGCTGCAGATCGATCTGGCGCGCCTGCACTTGGCGCGCGGGAGCGATCCAGGCCGGGCGCTCGCCGAGGCTGCGGCCCGGATGGAGACACCGCACGCCGCCGCGTCGATCATGGCGCCGGCGCTGCGCGACCAGCCGTTCGTGGCGATGAGCGCCGTCACGCTGCGCGCCGCGCTCGAGGGCCACGACGACGCGGCCAAGCAGTTTCGAGCCCAGCGCACCGCGCGCGCCCGAGCGCTCGATCGACTGGCGACCGCGCAAACCGACGTCGAACTGCGCCTGGTTCAGCTGGAATACAGCCTGTGGGCGCGCTACGCCCGCCGAATCGGCCGCGTCGGCTGGGTCGACGCCGACGCCGACGCGCGCGCCCGGCGCGGCATCGCCGCGCTGCGGTCGACGCCGATCGCACGCGCCGAGGCACAGCTCTGGCTGGGTGTCGCCCACGGCCTCGACGGCGATCGCGCGGCGATGAACGCCGCGTTCGATCGCGCCGTGCGCGCCAGCGCCTGGCTGCAGGACGACGTCGCGGGCTGGCGCTGCCGGCTGGGCGCGCTCGACGCCGGTCTCGACGGCCCGCGTCGCTGCGCCGCGCCCACGCCCGCGGTCTGAGCGCGCAGCGGCACGCGCGGGCTCGACTCAGCGCTCGATTTCGGATTCGTCGACCGCGAACACCGGCTCGGGATCGCGGAAGACGATCACGGTGTCGGCGATCGGCAGCAGCACCTTGTGATCGTTGCCGCTGAAGCCCAGGCGCACCTCGTAGTAGCCGTGTGCCTGGACGGCCACCAGCGTGCCCTTGTTGCCCTTCAGGCCGAGGGTCGGATTGTGCAGCAGCACGTGCGCGGGTAGGTCCATCGGGTCGCGTCTCCTTCGCGGTCAGTCGTCGTAAAAGCCTTGTTCGCGGTAGTCCTTGAGCTTGCGCTGCAGGGTGCGCAGGCCGATGCCGAGCAGGCGCGCTGCCTCGGCGCGATGGCCGCCGGTGCGCGACAGCGTCTCGAGAATCGCCTGACGCTCGATCTCGTCCATCGTCCGCGGCGTGCCGAAGCGCGGCTGGATCGGCGCGTGCGACGCGCCGCGGGCGGCGCTGCGGACCTCGGCCGGCAGCGCCTCGGCGGTCAGCGGACCCGGCGGCTGGAAGATCACCATCGACTCGATGACGTTCTTGAGCTGGCGCACGTTGCCCGGCCAGCCGAAGGCGCACAGGCCGTCGATCGCCGACGGCTTCAGGTGCATGCCGGGCTTGCCGTGCTCCTCGCCGAAGATCTTCAGATAGTGCTCTGCGATCAGCGGGATGTCGTCCTGCCGCTCGCGCAGCGGCGGAATCCGCAGGGTCACCACCTTGAGGCGGTAGTAGAGATCTTCGCGGAAGCGCCCGGCCTCGACCTCCTTCTCCATGTCGCGGTTGGTGGCCGCGATCAGGCGGAAGTCGACGTCGATCAGGTCGCTGCCGCCAACCCGCATCACCTGCCGTTCCTCGAGCACGCGCAGCAGCTTGACCTGCAGCTCGGGATAGAGCTCGCTGATCTCGTCGAGAAAGAGCGTGCCGCGGTGAGCGAGCTCGAATTTGCCGATCTTGCGCGCGACCGCGCCGGTGAACGCGCCGCGCTCGTGGCCGAAGAGCTCCGATTCGAGGATGTCGGAGGGAATCGCGCCGCAGTTGATCGCCAGGAAGCGCTCGCTCGCTCGCGGGCTGTTGACGTGCAGCGCGTTCGCCACCAGCTCCTTGCCGGTGCCCGACTCGCCGATGACCAGCACGCTCGAGCGCGTCGGCGCGACCATCTTCATCTGCTCGAAGAGATGTTCGATCGCCGCCGAATGCCCGACGATCGCCTCGAAGCCGTAGCGCTTGTTGAGCTGCTGGCGGAGGTTGGTGACCTCCTCCTCGAGCTGCTGGCGCTCGAGCAGCTTGGTCACGCGGGCGCGCAGCTCATAGAGATCGACCGGCTTGGTCAGGTAGTCGTCGGCGCCGACGCGCATCGCCTCGACCGCCGACTCGACCGAGCCGTAGGCGGTGACGAGAATCACCGCCAGCTCGAGTTGGCGTTCGCGCACGCCTTCGAGGAAACCCAGGCCGTCCATGCCCGGCATGCGCAGATCGCACACCACCACGCGCGGCCCGGGCTGCTCGGTGAGGTAGTCGAGCGCCTTGCGCGCGTCGTCGAAGGTGCGCACCTCGAAGCCGGCTTTCTCGATGGCGATCGCCATCGACTCGCGCGAGCCGGTTTCGTCGTCGATGACCAGGACGCTGGGCGTTTCGCTCATGCCAGCTGCGCGATCTCGCCGTCGACCAGCGCGCGCAGATGACCGCCGATCTCCTGCGCCGGCAGCACGTCGTGCTGGTTGTTGAGCGCCAGCGCCGCGCGCGGCATGCCAAACACCACGCACGAGTCTTCATCCTGTACCAGGGTGTGGGCGCCGCCGGCGCGCAGCGCCGCCAGGCCGAGCGCGCCGTCGCGCCCCATGCCGGTCAGGAGCGCACCGACCGCCCGGTTGCCGGCCGCCTGCGCGGCCGATTGGAAGAGGATGTCGACCGACGGGATGTGGGTCACGTTGCTCGGGTAGGTGCCGAGCTCCACGACGTAGTCGTCTTCGTAGCGGCGCACGCGCACGTGGGTGCCAGCCGGCGCGATGTAGATCGTGCCTGGCAGCAGCAGCTCGGCCGGCGACGCCTCGCGCACCAGCAGCGGCAGATAGGCGTTGAGACGCTCAGCGAAAGCGCGCGTGAAGCCCACCGGCATGTGCTGGACGATGACCACCGGCACCGCCAGCTCGCTGCCCAGGTCTTCGAGAATCTGCTGAATGGTCGGCGGGCCACCGGTCGAGGCGCCGATCACGATCAGGTCGTACGGACTG
>JBCCOR010000364.1:0-5309 GCA_039025295.1 Acidobacteriota bacterium | reverse complement strand
CGGCCCGCGACACCGTGCACTGGGCCGTGGGCCAGACCGCCCTTGTGACGTCCACGCTGTTCACCCAAACCCCGATCGGCGATCCGACGCGCAACGCGGTCTCGCACGATACGACTGTCGAGATTGCTGCCATCGTTCCGCTGGGCGGTGACGCGGTGGCGGTCTACGTGGACCGCGCGCTGGATGCCGGCACCTACCACGCCCGAAGCTACTCGGACGGCAGCGTCCACTTCCCCGTCATCGGCAATCTCGACCGCAACATCCGCATCTACTCGTCGGTCGCGGTCGATCCGGCGGGCGGCTTTCACCGTCCCGAGAGCATCGACAATCCGACGCTGGAAGACACGCTCGGCGTCAACGGCCGCCTGACCGGCGGCAACGGGCACAAGGTGACGCAGCGCGGTCACTTCATGGCGATGCACACCGACGACGTCGACATCCGCTTCGCCGCGTTCGGCGGCATGGGGCGAACCGACAAGTCGGCCTTGATGGATGACTTCGAGCCCGCGCCACTGGACAGCGAAGGCAGGCAGTTCGCATCGAGCAGCCTCAACGTCGGCCTGCTCAAGAGCAGAAGGGCGCAGTACCGGCGGCTGTTCGAAGACACCAACGGCAACGGCGTCTTCGACGGCCGAGACGTGGATCCGCTCAAAAAGAGAGCCGCGGAGACCGTCGTCAATCAGCGGGGACGCTACTCCGTGCACATCCATCGGGCGGGCGTCGCCCCGCGCGACGACAGCCAGACGGCGCTGGACAGCGCGTGGATCGAAGGCGCGGTGACGTGGAATGCGCCGGGCTGGGCCTTCGTGCATCACGACAGCGAGGCCGTGCTGACCAACAACATCAGCTACGACACGATCGGGGTCGGCTTCATGTCAGAGACCGGCAACGAGAACGGCGTGTGGCATCGCAACCTGTCGTCGACCAACACCGGCTTTCTCAACGGCGAGCTGGACGCGTCGCCCGCCCATGACATGAACGACGTCGGCCGCCGCGGCGCCGGGTTCTGGATGGAAGGACGCAACCTGGCCCTCTTCGACAACGTGGCGACGGGTTCCAACGCGGGCTTCGTCTGGCAGCCCTGGGGCGTCGACAACATCGACACCACCGTGGATGGCGTGTCGCGCATCAATGCGATCCTGGCCCATCCAGACCTGCACGCGATCGTGACCGAGGCCGAAGTGGAGATCGATCCGATGATCGACCAATTGGCCTCGCTCAGCCTCGACGGTGTCGTCGTCAAGAACACCGTCATCCCGATTCGCTATTTCCAAGGCAACCGATCGATCGCCAACGAGATCGGCATCATGCTTCAAACGGCATTCGGCCTGGGTGACCGCAAGTTCAACGACGCCTGGTCGATTTTCCGGGATTTCACGACCGTGGAAACATCCAAGGGCCTCAACGTCATCTACACCGGCAAATACCTCTTCGAGAACTTCCGAATCTACGGCGTCACACCGCCCAATCGTCGGAATGCTGCCTTCGCTTTTCTGGCCAGCACCAGTGAACTCACGCTCAAGGATTTCTGGATTGAAAAGAGCAACGTTCTCTATAGGGTCGACTTCCGGAGCGCCACCGGCGAACCGCAAAAAAACTTGAGCGGCATGAAGAGCCTCATCGGGGGAAACGAGCTTTCGATCGTTGAGCGCGAATGGGAAGCGCTCTTCGCAGGCTTCGAGAATCCGGGGCGGTCATTCCATCCGCTGATTGCTGACCATATGACCGCTGCCATCTACAACCCTTATTACAATTTCTATGGCATCAATATTTTACAGGAGCCGGCGACCTCCCGATATGACTCACTGATCCGCTACCGATACATGGCCGGCTCACGCGTCGATTTTCGAGACGACCAAATCGATCTCGCGAGCATTCTCGGAGAAAATTTCGAGGCCCTGCTGCCGCATCGCGTCAGCACCAACGAGCTGACCGGCTTGGCCGAGCCCGTCACCATCACGCTGGCCGACGACAGCGCCGCACACGGCGTGGTCGGCCTGTGGCGGGAGAATCAGCGGGCAGCAGGCTACGATGCCGGTCAGCCCTTGATTTTCATGAACGATTTCATCGTGCGCACTCTCCATTTCGACACGGGCAGAGGCGTAAGGTCAATTTCTGTCTTCTCCCGAAACAACCGATGGAGAATTCGCTACACCAGCCGTGCCTATCGACAAGACGTCTGGAGCGGCGCACTGCTGGAGTTCGACAAGACCGACCCGCTGGGCCGCCAGCGCTTCGCCTATTCCGGCGGCGAGAAATTCCTCTACGGCACGCACAACGAGCGCCTGGTGTTTCCTGCCGCCCTGATCAACCACACGCTGCGCGAGACGGGCTATTTCACGCTCGACGGCGTCACGTTCATCAACCAGCACGGCGCGCCCGAAGCGATGAAATTCGTCCAGATGCCCAAGCTGTTCACCGATCGGCTCACCGGCGAGATGCACGAGAAGCTGTTCGTCGTGGCGCTCGACGAGGCATGGGGATCCGACGGCTCCGTCGACTGGCCCTCGGTGCCGACCTACGACTTCGATCCGCTCGCAGATCGAGTCGATCATCACGTCATCGCGGATCAGTACGGGCACTACCGCGACGGCGTGTACCAAGGTCAGACCCTGCCCTTCCCGCTCGTCACCGTCGTTCACGGCACCGACGGCCGCGATTTCATCGACTTCGCCTACGTCGACGCCGACGGCAACCAGATCAGCCACGGCCGCGAGGTGGTTCTGGCCGGCCTGGGCAACAACGATGAAATCGTCGGTTCGCTGGGTGCCGACGTGCTCGACGGCGGCGAGGGCGACAACGATCGCGTCAGCTACTACGACTCGAACGAGGCCATTGCGCTGAATACCCAAACCGGGATCCACAAAGGCGGCTACGCCGAGGGCGACGTCTTGCGCGACGTGGAGGTCTTCCGGCTCTCGGCGTTCGACGACATCTTCATCGGCTCGGATCGCGATGAGGTCGTCTGGCCCGCCGACGGCTACGATCGCGTGGAGACGGGCAGCGGTGACGACAGCGTTCGCATCATCGAGAGCTCCGGCGTCTTCAACGACTACATCGACCTCGGAGAAGGGCGCGACGGTGTTTTCATGAAAGGCATCATTCCGTACACCCTCACGCTGACGGCTGACGTGAATGCGCCCGTCAACATCGTCAATGCCGAAACCATTACCGGCCATCACGCCGATGACGTCATCGACGTCATCGACACCACGACGCACGGTCACAGCGCGCAGCGCAATCTCGAGTTGATTCGTGGCCACATCGGCGATGACGAGATCAAGGCCACCCTGGTCCGCGTCGATCTGTCGGGAGGAAGCGGCAACGACACCTTCCACGTCAACCACGCCGGCCACGACGGCTTCGACGGATCCATGGACATCCGGATTCTCGACTACAACGTGCGCAATGCGGGCGCCACGCAGGACGAAACCCTGATGTGGCGCGGTCAGGTAATCGACCTGGCCAACCCGGGACCCGGCGTGAGCGTCGCGTGCGATGCCAAGGGCCTGACCACGCTGATCACCCTCGGCGGCGACGGCACGCTCCGGCTGCAGAACGGCTGCTTCGTGCCGACCGCAGAGCGATGATCGCGCTTCGATGATCCGCACCGGCCGCTGGTGCGCTACATGACCAGCGTCGAGCGCTCGAGATGCTCGATGCGCGCGTAGAGGATCTCTTCGTTGATCTCGAGGTAGTTGATCAGGCGCAGCACGGCGATCAGCGCGGCGGAGATCTGCTCGTCGCGGCCGTCGCCGAATTCGACCTGCAGCAGGATGTTGCGCGCCTCGACGTCGTCGGACAAGCCCTCGGGATCGAGCCAGGTGCCGGCCGCCGGCGTCGCCGTGACGGCGAGCATGAAGCGCTCGAGCAGCATCGCCTTGGCCGCCGGCAGCGTCGCGGTCAGAAAGTCGCGGCGGACCCGCGTCAAGCGAACGCCCTGCGTCGGCGTGCCGTAGAGCAGCGCGTAGAAGACATCGTGCGCCTCCTGCAGCAGCGCCTCGCCCGCGGCGCTCCGGTGCCGCCCATCGAGCGCCTCCTTGCCCTGATGCGGCGGCGCGATCAGGAAACCGCCCGATTCGAGTGCGGCGCGGTCGAAGCTGCGGAAGCGGTCGATCGTCTGCTGCAGCGCGTCGTCGTCGAGCCGCATACGCTCGATACGCTGCAGGCGCTGTCGCCGCTCCGCCAGCGGCTCCATCGCGCGCGCGTGACGATGCGTCAGCGACGACCGCGGCGCATCGGCCAAATGACGCTCGCGCAGCACGTGCCGCGTCAGCTCATCGACCAGCCACGCGCGGGGTTTCTCGGCCAGCGCGTCGCGCAGACGGGTTTCGAAGGTCGCGTCGAGGGAGGCGTCGAGCGCGTCGAGCAGGCTTTGGAGATCGTCGGAATCGGGCATCGACGAAGTCTACCCCGCGCACCGACCGCCCGAACGTGTTGGGGCTGGGGGGCGGCGACCTGGGGCGGGTGCGGAGACTGCGCGGCCAAGGTTTCGCCAAGAAAGCGGTTGACCTTCAAGTTGGTCGAAGCTTTAGTCTGGTAGTCAGTCGAGGCAAGAAAGCCGCGGCAACCCGATGGATCGGCTTGGCCATCCACGAGGAGGTGAGACGCATGTTCAAGATCGGTGACTTCTCCAAGATCGCACAGGTGCCCGCGAGTCAGCTGCGCTACTACGCGGATATCGGTCTCTTCGAGCCTGCACAGGTCGACCCGTTCACCGGCTATCGCTTCTACGGTGCCGGACAGCTCACGCGCCTCAATCGCATCCTCGTGCTGAAAGATCTCGGACTCACCCTCGATCAGATTCGCCAGGCGCTCTCCGACGACATCTCGGCCGAAGAAGTGCGCGGCATGTTGCGAATGCGCAAGGCGACGATCGAACAGTCCTTGGAAGAAGAGGCACAGCGCCTGCGCGCCGTCGAGGCGCGCCTGCTGCAGATCGAAAGCGGAGGAGAAGACATTGAAGTGGTGTTGAAGCCGATTCGAAAGCAGCATTTCCTCTCGCTCCGGGAAACCTACCCATCGATGACCGACACGGGCGAAATCTTCAGGGAAATTCTCCAAATCCTGCCGGAGCGCTTCGGCCCGCGCCTGGGCTATATGACCGCCATCATGCACGGGGTTCAATTCGACACCCAGAATATCGACATCGAGCTCGGCTTCGCGATTCAGAGCGACAGCGTCGACCAGGTGCGATTGCCGAGCCAGCGGGTGCTCTCCACGCGCGAGCTGCCAGCGGTGGAAACCATGGCCACGGTCGCACGCGTGGGATCAACCGCGAACAGCTGCCGCAGCTACGGAGCCTTGGG
>JBCCOR010000363.1:0-5311 GCA_039025295.1 Acidobacteriota bacterium | reverse complement strand
GCGCGCTGGCGGGCGTCGCGCTGGCGGCCTTCGGCGCGGACGCGGCGCCGCAGACCGTCGCGACGCTCGCGCCCGCGGCGCCGGTGCGCGCGCACGTCGCGCTGACGCCCGAGCGCCATCATCTGCGCGTGCGCGCGGCGCTCGATCTGGACGACGCGATCCTCGACGACGGCGCGGCCGACGCGCCGATCGTCGTCGCCCTCGACGCGCGCCTGATCCCGGAGCGCTGGTCGCTCGACGGGCGCGCGCTCGAGGCGCGTCCGAAGGCCGTCGACGACGGCACCACCCGCTGGACGCTCGACCTGACCCGCGGCGAGGCGCGCCAGGCCGCGGCGCCGCTCACGGTCGTCTACGGCGGTCGCCTGCGCGATCCGGCCGCCGGCGCGGGACCGACCGATCCGACCGCGATCCACGATCTGCGCGTGCGCGGGCACGTCGGTCCCGTGGGCGTCTACCTGTCGGCCGACGTCGTCTGGCTGCCGCGTCACGTCGCCGACGCCGACGCGCTGCTGCCGACGACGCGCACGCGCGCCACGCTCGTCCTCGACGCGCCCGCGGGCGTCGCGCTGGTGGCGAGCGGCGATCCGATTCCGCCGCCGCGGCTCGCGGCCGATGACGGCGGCAGCGCGGCGCCGAATCGGGTCGCTTTCCACACGCCCTATCCGGTGGTCTCGCCGGTCGTCGCCGGCGGGCGTCTCGAGCGGCACCGCCGCGTCGTCGCCGACGTCGACGTCGAGCTCGAGCTGCTGCTCGACGCGTCGAACGCCCACCGCGCCGCGCCGCTGCTCGACGCCTTCGCCGACTATCTGCATCTCTACGTGCCGCGGCTGGGGCCGTTTCCCTTCGCGCGCTTCACGCTGGTCGAGAACTTCTTTCGCGCCGGCTTCGCCTTCCCCGGCTTCACCCTGATCGGCAGCGAGGTCCTGGCGCTCGGCGACGGCGCGCTGCGGCCGGGCTATCTCGATCACGAGCTGCTGCACGCGTGGTGGGGCCACGCGCTGCTCGGCGACGCATCGCAGGGCAACTGGTGGGAGGCGCTCGCCACCTGGGGCGCCAGCCATCAGCGACCGGTGCTCGAGGAGGATCCGGGCGACGCGCGTCGGTTCCGGCGCGACGCCGTGCTGCAGCTCAGCCGCATTCCGCCGTCGCGCCTGGCGCCGCTGGTCGACTTCGGCCGCGTCGCCGACGTCTCGCGCACCATCGGCTACCGCAAGGGCGGTCTGGTGGTCGACTGGCTGGCGGCGGAGATCGGCGACGACGCGGCGTGGCGCGGCCTGCGCGATCTGCACGCGACGCGCTTCGGCACCGTCGTCACCTGGGACGATCTCGAGCGCGCCTGGTCGGCGGCCGCCGACCGCGATCTCGCGCCGTTCTTCGACCGCTGGGTCCGCACGGCCGCGCTGCCCGCGCTCACCCTCGACGGCGCCGCGCGCGAGGGCGATGCGCTCGTGGTCACGCTCGCGCGCGACGACGTCGGCCCCGACGCCGCGCGTCTCGGCGCGTCGGGCCTGGCCGTGCCGATCGCGCTCTACGACGCCGACGGCATCGAGATCGGCGAGGCGCGCGCCCGCGACGTGCAGCCGGGCATCAGCCGTCGGCCGCTGGTCGCCGTCGACGGCGCGCCGCTCGCGGCCGATCTGCGCGCGCGCGTCGCCGCGGTTGCGCTCGATCCCGCCATGCGCCTGCCGCGTCGCCTGCCGCCGCCGCAGCGTTTGCCCAATCTCGCCGAGCTGCGTCCACCCGAGGCGCTCTATCTGCTGCGCGATCCCGACGACGCGGCGCGCTTCGCCTCGCTCACCGACGCGGTCGGCGCGCGCTTCGCCGAGGCCGATCGCCTGGTGCGCCGCGGCCGCCGCATCGGCGATCTCGATCTCGACGCGCGCCACGTGTTCGCGGTCGGCCGCGCGGTGCGCGCCAAGCCGTTCGCGGCCTATCTCGACGCGCGCGTGCGCGACGCCTTCCCCGACGCCGGCCAGACCCCGCGCCTGGCGATCGACGACGCCGGCTTCGCCGTCGAGGGCACGCGCTTCGACCAGCCGGGCGACGCCCTCTTCGCCTGCCTGCCGCGGCGCGCGCGCGACGGGGCAGGCGGGCCGTCCGGCGTGCTCTGTCTGCTGCACGGCAACGCGCCCGAGGCGCTCGGCCGGGTCGTCGATCTGCTGCCGTTCTACGGTGACAGCCTGCTCGTCTTCCGCAGCGGCAGCGCGGTGCTGCGCCGCACGTTCGAGCCCTCGACCGCCGTCGCGGTCCGCTGAGCCGGCCTCCGCCATCCGCGCCTCCGCCGACTGACCATCGCACCAGCTGCTCACCCCGCACGGAGTCACCACGATGAGCGAACGATGGACCACCGCCATCCTGGTCTTCCCCGACGTCGAAGTGCTCGACGTCATGGGGCCGTACGAGGTCTTCTCGCGGACCCGTCGCGAGCCCGGCTGGCGCTCGCGCCGCGACGATGCGCGCGGTCCGTTCGCGGTGTCGCTGGTGGCGGCGGCCCGCGACACGCAGCCGGTGACGATGGTCGGCGGCCTGCGCGTCATTCCCGACTACAGCTTCGCCGACGTGCCGTCGATCGATCTGCTGATCGTGCCGGGCGGGCGCGGCGTCCTGCCGCTGCTCGACGACGCCTTTCTCATCGACTGGCTGCAGCGCACGGCATCGACCGCCGCGCGCGTCGCTTCGGTGTGCTCGGGCGCGCTGCTGCTCGCCAAGGCCGGGCTGCTGCGCGGGCGCCGCGCCACGACCCACCACACCGACCTCGAGCTGCTCGCGCGCATCGATCCCACGATCCGCATCCGCGGCGACCACCGCTGGGTCGACGACGGCATGGTGACCTCGGCGGGCGTTGCCGCCGGCATCGACATGGCGTTCTATCTGGTCGAGGCGCTGTGCGGCGAGGCCGTGGCCGAGGAAACCGCGCGCTACATCGAGTATCCGCGGCTGGCCTAGCGCGTGCGCAGCCGGGGCGCTGTCGGCGCGCACGATAGCTGGTGCGCTCGCATGGCTTCCGTTGGCACGCGTAACCTGTGGCATACAATCCAGCAAGGTCAAGAAGAGAACAATGACTTGAGATATGGACCATGAATTCTCGACTGACGACCGCGATCTTGATTTTTCCCGATGCCGAGGTACTCGACGTGATGGGCCCGTTCGAAGTGTTCTCGCGCGCCCGCATCCAGCCCGGCTGGCGCTCGCGGCGCGACGACGCGGCGGGGCCGTTCGACGTCCATCTGGTGGCGCGCGAAGCCGGGCCGGTTTCGCTGATCGGTGGTCTGTCCGTGACGGCCCCCTACGGATTCGACGACGTCCCGCCGATCGATCTGCTGGTGGTGCCGGGTGGGCGCGGCGTCGAACCGCTGCTCGACGACGCTCCGTTCATCGACTGGCTGCGCCGCACCGCACTGCGCGCCCAGGAGGTCGCCTCGGTCTGCACCGGCTCGCTGCTGCTCGCCAAGGCGGGCCTGCTGACCGATCGCCAGGCGACGACCCACCACATGGATCTCGACGGCCTGATCCGCATCGATCCCTCGATCAAGGTGCGCGGCGACCGCCGCTGGGTCGACGATGGCGTGGTCACGTCGGCGGGCGTTGCCGCGGGGCTCGACATGTCGTTCTACCTGGTCGAGAAGCTGTGCGGCCACCGGGTGGCCAACGAAACCGCCAGCTATCTCGAGTATCCGCGCCTGGTCGAGTGCTGACGCGCCGCGATGCGGTTGCTGCACACCGCCGACTGGCACGTCGGCAAGCGCCTCGGCCGCTTCGACCGCGGTGACGATCATCAGGCCGCGCTCGACGCCCTGATCGATCTCGCCGACGCCGAGCGGGTCGATCTGGTGCTGGTCGCGGGCGATCTCTTCGACCGGCCGGCGCCGGGCACGACCGCGCTCGGGCGCGTGCTCGACGCGCTCGAGCGGCTGGCGCGACCGACGCGTCCGGTGGTCGCCATCGCCGGCAACCACGACAGCGCCGAGCTCTTCGATCTGCTCGCGCCGCTCGTACGCGATCGCCACATCCACCTGCTCGGCGAGGCGCGCGATCCCGCCGCCGGCGGCGCCGTCGATCTGCGCGCGGGCGATGCGCCGGTGCGGATCGCCTGCGTGCCGTTCGTGCGCCGCGGCCGCGTCCTCGACTTCGCCCGCGATCACGACGCCTGGGGTCCCGACTACGGCGATCGCATGCGCGCGATCTTCGCCCGGCACCGGGCGCATCTGGCGTCGGCGCCGGCGGACGCGCATCGCCTGCTGACGGCGCATCTGACCGTTCACGGCGCCGTGTTGCGCGGCGGCGTCCGCGGCGAGCGTCCGCTGCATCTGACCGACGCCTACGCCGCCGCGCCCGACGCCGTCGCCGGCGAGGCGATCGGCTACGTCGCGCTCGGCCACATCCACGCGCCCCAGTCGCTCGACGCCGTCGACGCGCCCTGCCGCTACGCCGGCTCGCCCCTCGCGCTCGACTTCGGCGAGGCCGACGAGCCCAAGGGCGCGGTGATCGTCGAACTCGACGACGACGATCCGCGCGCCGCCACAGATGTGCGCTTCGTGCCGTTCACGGCCGGTCGTCCGCTGGTGCGCGCGCGCGGCCGCTGGGACGCGCTCGACGCGCGCGACGATCTCGACGACGCCTATCTCGATCTCACCGTCGAAACCGACGGCCCCGATCCCGGCCTGGCCGACCGCGCCCGCGCGCGCTTCGCCCGCGTCGCCCACGTGCGCGCCGACTACCCGCGCGCCGAGGCCGCGCCGTCGTCGGCCGCCGAGGCCGACGCGCCGCAGCCGTGGGACGCGCGCTACGCGGCGTTCTACCGCGCGCAGCACGGCGTCGATCCGGAACCGGCGCTGCTCGACGCCTTCCGCGCGATCGCCGAGGCCGCCGACGCCGCGGCCGACGGCGGCGATCCCGAGGAGGCGCGCGCGCATGCGTCCGCTTGAGCTCTCGATCGCGGGCTTTCGCTCCTACGACGAGCCGGTGACCTTCGACTGGACGGGCCGTCAGCTGGTCGGCATCGTCGGTCCGATCGGCAGCGGCAAATCGTCGATTCTCGACGCGATCGCCTTCGCCCTCTACGGCAAGACGCCGACCTTCACCGGCGAGAGCGCGTCGCTGATCCGCCACGGCTGCGACCGTGCGCGGATCGATCTGACCTTCACGATCGACGGTGCGCGCAGCGGCGAAACCTGGCGCGTCAGCCGCATCTTGCGCCGTCGCGGCGCCAACGCCCACGCGCTCAGCCGTCGCGACGGCGACGGTGCGGCGATCGCGCAGTGGGACAAAGAGCGCGACGTCACGGCGCAGATCCAGCAGCGTCTCGGCCTCG
>JBCCOR010000362.1:0-5316 GCA_039025295.1 Acidobacteriota bacterium | reverse complement strand
GGACGGCGGTCGTCCGACCGAGGATCTGGTCATCAGCGACGATCTGATCGTCGCGTTCAACGCGTGCGTCGGCAACGACTGCGCCGACGGCGAGGTCTTCGGCTCCGACACGCTGCGCCTCAAGGAGAACAACCTGCGCCTGCACTTCGAAGACACCAGCGTCGGCGGATTCCCGACGACGGATTGGCGCATCGTCGCCAACGATTCGCTCAGCGGCGGCGCCAGCTACCTGGCGATCGAAGACGCGAGCGCCGGCCGGCAGCCGTTTCGCGTCCAAGCCAACGCGCCGGCGAATGCGCTGATGGTCGACAACAGCGGTCGGATCGGCCTCGGCACCGTCAATCCCACAGCCGATCTGCACATCGTCCGCGGCAGCACCCCGACCGTTCGCCTCGAGCAGAACATCTCGTTGGGCTTCATTCCGCAGATCTGGGAAGTTGCCGGCAACGAGACCAGCTTCTTCGTGCGCGACACGACCAGCGGTGCGCGCCTGCCGCTCCGGATCCGCTCGGGCGCGCCGACGAACGCGGTCTACATCGACAGCAACGGCGACGTCGGTCTGGGCACGTCCTCACCGGACGCTTCGCTCGACGTCCGGGGCATCGACGGCAGCACGCAGGTGTTGATCACCGAGCTGAGCCGGACGGCCGGGACCCGCGAGCTGCTGTCGATGGTCAACAACGGCCGCACGCGCATGGCGCTCGAAAACACCGCGGTTGCCGGTGCCGGCAGCAAGTGGGTCTACGATGTCAACAACAACGGCAACTTCGCGATCATCGACACCACCGACGGCCCGGTGGAGATGGTCCTGAGCAACAGCGGCAACATGACGATTGCGGGCACGCTGACCCAGAACTCCGACCGCAATACGAAGACCGACATCGACGCGGTCGACCCATCGCAGGTGCTCGACCACGTGCTGACCCTGCCGATCAGCACGTGGTCGTACATCCACGGCGATCCCGACGTGCAGCATTTGGGTCCGATGGCGCAGGATTTCTACGCGCTGTTCGGCCTGGGTGAAACGGAGACGGGGATCGCCACGATCGACGTCGCCGGCGTCGCGCTGGCGGCGATCCAGGGCCTCGACGCGAAGGTTGCGGCGCAGGCGGCCGCGATCGCGTCGCAGCGCGCCGAGATCGCGTCGCTGAAGATGGAGAACGCCGAGATCGCGCAGCTCAAGGCGGAGAACGCCGCGCTCAGCGCGCGCCTCGAAGCGATCGAGGCGATGCTGCGCGAACGCAGCGATCGCTGATTCGCCGATCTGGATCGGCCTATGCGTTTCGCGCGGTGCGAAGCGCGCCCGCGGCGCGGACCTCGGTCCGTCGCCGCGGTTTTTGTAGTTGTTCAGGCTTTGTTCATGACAGGGTGGGCGCGCCAGGCGCGCGTTGCGTCGGCATGCATCATCGTTTGTTCAACGGAGGAAAGTTGTACGCCATGTTTGCCATTCATCCTTGTCTCGAGGCTCGTCGTCGGTTCACGCCTTTGTTCGCCGCGCTGCTCGTTCTTGCCTGCTGCGTGTCTGCCCCGGGCTGGTCGGCGCCGCCGGTTGCCGTCGCCCAGCTCGATCCCTCCGCCGTCGTCTGGCAGCTGGCATCGTCCGACGTCGATCTCGTCGATCTGACGATCGCGGGGCCGAGCGACTTCCGCATCGAGAAGCGCGTTGCCGCGTCGGAGGCCATCCGCGTCGGGCTGGCCGCGCTGGCCGGCGACGGCCTCTATGTCTACGAACTCGTCGCCCATCCGCGGGCTGGAAACGCAGACGCGCGCGCGGTGCGGCAGAGCGGTTCGTTCCGCGTGCAGGGCGGCGCGATCGTCGTGCCGCAGGACGCCAGCCTTGGCGGCGATCGGCCGACGGAGGACAACATCCTGGGCGACGATCTGATCGTGCAGGGCACCGTGTGCATCGGTGTGCCCTGCCTCGGCGGCGAGCGCGCCGACGCCACCGTCCTGCGACTCAAGGAGAACGCGCTGCGCATGGATTTCGACGACACCAGCGTCGATGCGTCGTTTCCGTCCAACGACTGGGCATTGGTCGCCAATGACGTGACCAGCGGCGGTGCCGACTACTTCGCGATCGAGGACGCGACCACCAACCGCCAGGTTGTCCGGATCGACGCGGGCGCGCCCGCGGACGCGCTGCGCGTCGATTCGACGGGCAACGTCGGCATCGGCACGGCGACGCCCGACGCGCTGCTGACCGTCGCGAGCAGCACTGGCGACGCACATATCCACGTTTTGGAGACGGACAGCACCGCAACCACGCGTGAGCTGCTCACGATCGAGAACCATGGACGCGTTCGCCTCGGTATGCAGAACAGCTCTTTGGCCAAGGGTACGGCAGGTTCGAAATGGATCTTCGATTTGAACAACGGAGGCAACTTCAGCCTCATCGATTTGTCGGATGCCACTGTCGAGATGCTGTTGAACAACAACGGCAACATGACCATCGGCGGCACGCTGACCCAGAACTCCGACCGCAGCACGAAGACCGACATCGAAGCGGTCGATCCATCGCAGGTGCTCGACCGCGTGCTCACGCTGCCGATCAGCACGTGGACGTTCATCGAGGGCGAACCCGGCGTGCAGCATTTGGGCCCGATGGCGCAGGATTTCTACGCGCTGTTCGGCCTGGGTGAGAAGGCGACGCAGATCGCGACGATCGACGTCGCCGGCGTCGCGCTGGCGGCGATCCAGGGCCTCGACGCGAAGCAGCGCGCCGAGATCGAGCGGCTGAAGATGGAGAACGCCGATCTCAGCGCGCGCCTCGCGGCGCTGGAGGCGAAGATGCTGGCGCTGGCCGCGGACGACTGAGGGGCGACGCCTGCGGCGCGCGGACGCCGGTCCGCCGTCGCGGGCGTTTCCGCGTCCGCGACGGGCGCCCACGCTTGCGCGAACGCGCTGACTTGGGCACACTTGATGAACCTGATTTCTTCATGATGAAACATGTCAGGTGCCTCCGTCGCCTCAGAAGGTGTCGCGCATCGTGCGTCGACGCTGTCTCTTGCGAGCGCCCGCGGCTCGCCCGAACGTGCCACGAACCGTTGTGATGATCTTTATGCGCTTTTTTTGGCTCCTGTTGATGCTCGGCTGGACGATGTGGCTCGTGCCCGGCGGCTGGGCGCCCCTCCGTGCAGATACCGCGCCGACGCCGTCGTCGACCACCGCCGCCAACGGCCTCGACGAGGCGAGCATGCGCGACGCCCTGCGTCGCACGATCGCCACTGCGCGCGATCGCGTCTTTCCCGCCCTCGTCAGCATCGAGGTGGTGACGGTCGAATACGGCGGCGGTCGCGAATTCAAGGGCGGCTCGACCGGCAGCGGCACCGTCATCGACGACCGCGGCCACGTCCTCACCAATCAGCACGTCACCCGCAACGGCCGCAGCTACACCTGCACGCTCGGTGACAAGCGCCGCGTCGAGGCCGATCTCGTCGGCGAGGATCCGCTCACCGATCTCGCCGTTCTGCGCCTGCGCCTGCCGCCCGAGGAGGCGGCCGCGCTCGTCGCCGCGCCCTTCGGCGACTCCGGCGCGCTCCAGATCGGCGACTACGTGCTGGCGATGGGCTCGCCGTTCTCGCTCTCGCGCTCGGTCAGCCTCGGCATCGTGTCGAACACCGAGCGCGTCTTCGCCGGCGGCTTCGGCAGCGACGATCTGCAGGAAATGGAGCTCGAAAGCGGCCAGCGCACGGGTCTCTTCACCCGCTGGATCCAGCACGACGCCCTGATCAACCCCGGCAACAGCGGCGGACCGCTGGTCAATCTCGCCGGCGAGGTGGTGGGCGTCAACGAGCTCGGCGGCAGCGCGATGGGCTTCGCGATTCCGTCCAACCTCTCGCAGCGCGTCGCCGCCGACCTGATCGCGCACGGCGCCGTGCCGCGCAGCTGGCTCGGCCTGACCCTGCGGCCGATCGAGCGCACCGGCTACGACCGCGGCGCGCTGATCGCGTCGGTGGTCGACGGCGGGCCCGCGGCCGCGGCCGGGGTCGAGGTCGGCGACGTGCTGACCGCGATCGACGGCGAACCGGTCACCGTGCGCTTTCCCGAAGAGGTGCCGCTCGTGCTCGACCGCCTGGCGCAGCTGGCGGTCGATGCGCCGGTGACCCTCGGTCTGCTGCGCCCCGATCCGTCCGCCGACGCCGCGGCCGCCGAGCCGCGCAGCGTCACCGCCACGCCGCAGCCGTGGGCCGACGACATCGGCGCGCGGGCCGCGTTCCACGCCTGGGGCTTCACCGGCCAGGCGATCACCGACAAGATGGCGCGCGATCGCCGGCTCGACGGCAACGACGGCGTCCTGATCACCGGCGTGCGCGCCGGCGGACCGGCGCAGCAGGCCGAGCCGTCGCTGCGCGCGGGCGACGTGCTCTACCGGCTCGAGGACGGCGACGTCGGCGATCTCGACGGCCTGATCGCGCGCTACGAGACCCTGCTCGACCGCGCCGACGACGAGCCGCCGCTGCTGCTCGCCTTCGATCGGCGCGGACGCCGCCATCTGACGCTGCTGCAGCCGCGCCGCGAGGCCGGCGACGATCCGCCGCGCGAGCTGCCCAAGGCCTGGCTCGGCGTCGCCACGCAGCCGGTGTGGGGCGCGCTTGCCGAGCGCCTGGGCGTCGACGACGCGCGCGGTTTCCGCGTCACCCGCGTCTATCCCGACAGCGCCGCCGCCGGGCAGCTGCAGGTCGGCGACATCATCACCGCCGTCGACGACGTCGCGCTGGAGCCGGCCTCGGCGCAGGATGCCGGCCTGCTCGGCCGCCAGATCCGCGGCCTCGACATCGGCGCCGAAACCGCGCTGACGCTGCTGCGCGACGGCGCGATCCAGACCGTCACCGTGCCGCTCGGCCGCACCCGCATCGCCGCCGACGAGGCCCGCCGGCATCGCGATCCCGACTTCGAATTCGCCGTCCGCGAGCTGACCTTCTTCGACCGCGACGAAAACCGCTGGTCGCCCGACGTGCGCGGCGTGATGGTGGAGCAGGTCGAGTCGGGCGGCTGGGCGTCGCTCGGCGGCCTGCGACCGGGGGATTTGATCCAGCGCATCGGCGGCGAGCCGATCACCGGCCTGCGCAGCTTCCGCCGCGCCATGGCCGACGTCCGCAGCGCGCGGGCGGCGCGCGTCGCCGTCGTCGTGCTGCGCGGTGCGCGCACCCACGACCAATACCTGGAGCCCGAATGGGGTCCGCGAGATGAACGGCCGTAGGAGATTCGACGTGCTTCATCCGATTCGTACCAGCGCTGGCCGCGCCGCGGCCGTCGCCGCGCTCGGTCTGCTGCTCATCGCGCCGCTGGCCGCACAGACGACGGGCGACGCGCCGC
>JBCCOR010000361.1:0-5342 GCA_039025295.1 Acidobacteriota bacterium | reverse complement strand
GGCCTTTGCAGCCGGCCAGCAGGTGCTCGGGCGCCCGGTGCGCGGCGGGGGGGTCTACGTGCGCGACGCGCGCGGCGAGCCGGCGATCGACGGCGCCGTCGGCGAGCTGTGGATCGCCGGCGCCGGCCTGGCGCGCGGCTACGTCGGTGCCGCCGCCGACGACCCCGCCGCCGCGGCGCGCTTCCGCCCGGCGCCGTGGGATCCCGCGCTGCGCCTCTACCGCACCGGCGATCGCGGCTGGCGTCGCGCCGACGGCCGGGTGGTGTTCGTCGGCCGCGTCGACGGCCAGCGCAAGGTGCGCGGCTACCGTGTCGAGCCGGGCGAGAGCGAGATGGCGCTGCGCGCCGATCCGGCGGTGCGCGAGGCGGTGGCGCTCGTCGTCGGCGGCGGCGATGACGACGAAGCGACGCTGATGGCGTTCGTGCTGCCGCGCGGCGATGAGCTCGACGTCGCCGCGCTGCGCGCGCGCCTGGCCGGGTCGCTGCCCGCCTACCTGATCCCGACGCGCTACGAGCTGGTGTCGCGCTTCCCGACCACGGCCAACGGCAAGATCGACCGCGCGGCGCTGGCCGCCGTGGCCATCAGCGCGCCGATCCGGCGCGCGACCGGCGGCGCGATCGTCGGCGCGACCGAGCGGCTCGTGCGCGACATCTGGCAGCGCGTTTTGGCGCGCGAAGATCTCGGGCCGCACGACGACTTCTTCGCCCTCGGCGGCCACAGCGTCAAGGCGATCCTGGTGCTGTCGCAGCTCGCCAAGGCGCGCGGCGTCAAGCTCTCGCTGCGCGCGTTCTTCGCCCATCCGACCCTGCGCGCGCTGGCGCGCCGCGTCGACCAGGCCGCGCGCGGCGACGCCGCGGTGCACGATGGCGTCGCCGGCGCGATCCGCCTGCGCGACGACGGTCCGGAGGCATCCACGGTGTTTTTCCTGCCGCCGCTCACCGGCACGTCGACCGTCTACCGCGAGCTGGTCGAGCAGCTCGACGTGCCGATGCGCGCCTGGGGTCTGCAGGCGCCGGGCTTCGATGCCGACGACGCGCAGGGCGCTTTGCCCGCCGATCTCGACGCGATGGCGGCGATCTTCGTCGCCCGCCTGCGCCGGCTGCAGCCGGCGGGCCCGGTGCGCCTGTGCGGCTACTCGATGGGCGTGCCGCTCGCGCTGCAGGTCGCCGCGCGCGTCGAAGCCGCCGGCGATCGCGCGTCGCTGGTGCTGCTCGACGGCAGCCTCGACGGCGCCGCTTACCACGCCGACGGCGTGGCGATCGACGATCTCGACGCGCTGCGCGGTCGGCGCTACTGGGGCAAGCTGCTGGCGCTCTTCGACGCGCATCTCGACGCCGCGGCGCGCGACCATCTGCAGCGGCTGGTGGCCCATCATCTGCGCCTGCTGCGGGATCACCGCAGCGCGGCGCGCGCCGATCGCGCGCTGCGCGCCGATCTCGTCTGCATCGAAGCGGCCGACGCCGCGCCGCGCGCCGGCATGGACGCGCTCGCGCGCTGCACGTCCGGTCGCTTGGCCCATCGACTGACCCCGGGCGATCACTACGCGATGTTCCATCCGCCGCATCGCAGCGCCCTGCTGCATCATCTGCGCGACGCGCTGCGCTGGCTGACCGCCGCCGACGCCGACCGCGCCTGGGCCGATCTCGCGATCGTCCCGCCATCCAAGCCGTTCACCTCGATCGAATCCGTCCGGATCGAACCCACCGCCGCGGTTGCGGTCGGCGCTGGAGCGCACGCATGCACAACAACCTGATCGACGCCTTCAACCACCACAAGGACCGCCGTCCCGACGGCCGTCCGCGCGGCGTGCGCTTCATTCGCGGCTGGGACGACGAGCGCGTGCTGCCGTACGCCGAACTGTTCGACCGCGCCCGCCGGGCGCTCGCGCAGCTGCGCCGGCGCGGCGTCGCAGCCGGCGATCGGGTGCTGCTGGTGATGCGCGACAACGAGCGCTTCGTCGAGCAGTTCTGGGCCTGCGTCATGGGCGACATCGTGCCCGCGCCGCTGCTCTTCCCGGCCTACGACTCGCACGCGATGCGCATCGTCGAGGTCGCGCGGCGTCTGCAGGAGCCGGCGTCCGACGGGCCGTGGCTGCTGAGCGACGGCGATCTCGACGCGCCGCTGACCAAGCTCGCGGCCGCCAGCGCCGACGACGCGGCGGTGATCGAGCGCCTGCGCGGCCGCCAGCTCGACGACGCCGCGCTGCGGCTGCCCGAGCTGGCCGACGCCGACCCTGCGACCATCGATCTGAACGCGCCGGACTGCGAACTGGCTGCGCCGAGCTGGGACGATCTCTGCTATCTGCAGTTCTCCTCGGGCTCGACCGGCGATCCCAAGGGCGTGCGCGTCACCCACGGCAACCTGCTCGCCAACGTCGACGGCATCCGCCGCAGCGCCGGCCTCGGCGACGACGAGATGCAGCTCAGCTGGATGCCGCTGACCCACGACTTCGGCCTGATCTGGTTCCACATCCTGCCGGTGGTGCTCGGCCTCGATCAGGGCCTGATCCCGACCCGCGTCTTCGCCCGCCATCCGCTGATTTGGATGGGCAAGATCAGCGAGCACGGCGCCGCGATCACCGCCGGGCCGAACAGCGCGTACCAGCGCGTCGTGCGCGCCTACCGGCCGGAGCGCTGCGCCGACTGGGACCTCTCGGGCCTGCGCATGGCGATCAACGGCGCCGAGCCGATCTCGCCGACGATCTACCGCGACTTCCTCGCCTGCATGCAGCCCCACGGCCTGGCGCCCGGCGCGCTCTGCCCGGGCTACGGCCTCGCCGAGGGCACGCTGGTGGTCAGCTTCAGCCGCTCGGGCGCGGGCCTCGTGACGCGCGCGGTCGATCGCACGAAGATCCCGTTCGGCGGCTCGATCGACGACGCGCTCGACGGTCCGGCCGAGAACGCGATCGAATTCGCCGACGTCGGACCGCCGATCGCCAACGTCGACGTGCGCATCACCGACGACGACGGCCGCGCGCTGCCGACGCGCACGATCGGCCACATCGAGATCGCGGGGCCGAGCATCATGCACGGCTACGAGAACGCGCCCGAGGCGACCGCCGCCGTGCTCAAGAACGGCTGGCTCGACACGGGCGATCTCGGCTTCCTCGACGACGGCCACATCTTCATCACCGGCCGGGTCAAGGAATTGATCATCATCAACGGCCTCAACCACTATCCGCACGACGTCGAGCTGGTGGCGACCGAGGTCGACGGCGTCGACTTCAACAAGGTCATCGCCTGCGGCGTGCGCCGTCCCGATCAGCCGCGCGAGGAGCTGGCGCTCTTCGTCGAGCACCGCGGCGCGCTCGCGCGCTTCGTGCCGATCGTGCGCCGGCTGCGCGACGTGCTGATCGCGCGCATGGGCCTGATCGCCGATCTGGTGGTGCCGATCGCGCGCGTGCCCAAGACCACCAGCGGCAAGCTGCAGCGCGGCAAGCTCGCGGCGCAGCTGCTCGACGGCGACTACGACGACGCGCTCGCTGCGATCGACGCGCAGCTCGCCCGCGACGAAGCCGCCGCCCGGCGCGACGCGGCGGCCCTCGATCGGCGCGCGGCGCTGCGCACGCATCTCGAGGCCGCGGCGCACGCGGTCGTCGAGCGCGACCGGCTCGATCCGGCCAAGCCGCTGATGGAGCAGGGCTTCACCTCGCTGCGCCTGGTCGATCTGCTGCGCCGGCTCAACGCCCGCCTGGGCGCGGCGCATCCGATCAGCCTGGTCTTCGACCATCCGACCCTCGACGCGCTGATCGAGGCGCTGGCGGCGATGCCCGACGCGCTGGCGACGTCCGACGACAGCGCCGGCAGCGACGCGCCGGCGACGGCCGACGCCGCGGCGTCCGCGGACGATGCCGCGCCGGGCGACGGGGACGATGCGATCGCGATCATCGGCATGGCCCTTCGCTTTCCGGCCGGCGCCGACGATCCGGCGGCGTTCTGGCAGCTGCTGACCAGCGGCCGCGACGCGGTGGGGGAGATTCCGCCCGGCCGCTGGCCGGCGGGCAGCTGGCACGCGCCGGCCGGCGCCGACGGCGCCGCGCCCGGCACCATGTCGACCCGCCACGGCGCGTTCCTCGCCGGCGACGTCGACGGCTTCGACCACGGCTTCTTCGGCCTGACGCCGCACGAGGCGGCGCGCATCGATCCGCAGCAGCGCCTGCTGCTCGAGATCAGCTGGGAGGCGCTCGCGGACGCCGGGCTCGACGCCGAGGGCCTGCGCGGCAGCCGTACCGGTGTCTTCGTCGGCCTGACGAACACCGACTACGCCCAGGCCGAGGCGCGCAGCGGCGCGCTCGACGCGATCGGTCCCTACGCGTTCACCGGCAGCGCGCCCTCGGTCGCGGCCGGGCGGCTGTCGTACGTCCACGGCTGGCGCGGTCCGAGCCTGACCGTCGACACCGCCTGCTCGTCGTCGCTGCTGGCGCTGCATCTGGCGGCCGGCAGCCTGCGCGGCGGCGAGTCGGACCTGGCGCTGGCGGGCGGCGTCAACCTGATGCTCGCGCCCGAGCCCTTCGTCGGCCTGTCGCAGATGGGCGCGCTCGCATCCGACGGCCGCTGCAAGGCGTTCGACGACGCCGCCGACGGCTACGGCCGCGGCGAGGGCTGCGGTCTGGTGGTGCTCAAGCGCCTCGCCGACGCCCGCCGCGACGGCGATCGCGTGCTGGCGATCGTCGACGGCAGCGCGGTCAACCACGACGGCGCCAGCAACGGCCTGACCGTGCCGAGCGCCGCCGCCCAGCGCGACGTCGTCGCGGCCGCGCTCGACGCGGCCGGCGTCGCGCCGGACGCGATCGACGTCATCGAGGCCCACGGCACGGGCACGCCGCTCGGCGATCCGCTCGAGGTCGAGGCGCTGAACCGGGTGTTCGGTCCGCGCGCCGAGGCGCTGCCGATCGCGTCGGTCAAGAGCCACATCGGCCATCTCGAGTCGGCGGCCGGCATCGCCGGCGTGATCAAGACCGTCTTGGCGCTTCAGGCCGAGCAGCTGCCGGCGCCGCTGCATCTGCATCGGCCCAACCGCCACGTCGACTGGGCGGCATCGGCGGTCGCGCCCCTCGACCGCGACCGGCCCTGGCCGCGCCGGGCCGGCCGCGTGCGCCGCGCCGGCGTCAGCTCGTTCGGCCTCAGCGGCACCAACGTCCACGTCGTGCTGGCCGGTCCGGAGAGGGCGCGCGCTGCCGACGCGAAGGTCGACGCGCCCGCCGCCGCCGCGCAGCCCGGTCCGCTCGTGCTGCCGCTCTCGGCGCGCAGCGACGCGGCGCTGGCCGCCGTCGCCGCGCAGGCCGCCGCGCAGCTCGCCGCTGAACCCGCGGATGCCGCGGCGATCTGCGCCGCCTACGCGCG
>JBCCOR010000360.1:0-5357 GCA_039025295.1 Acidobacteriota bacterium | reverse complement strand
GTCCACTTGCTCCAAGATTCAGAGCATGGCGGATTCGAATATGAGCCAGTCCCGTCGTCGCCGTCGTAGCTTCAGCCCCGATGAGAAAGCCGCGATCCTGCGGCGTCACCTGTCGGACAAAGTGCCGATCTCGGCGCTGGCCGAGGAGTACGGCCTCCAGCCGAGCCTGCTCTACCAGTGGCAGCGCCAGCTGCTTGATCACGCCGCCGCTGCTCTGCAGCCGCAGTACAGCAAGCCCGATCGTCGCGAGCAGAAGCTGGCGAAGCGCATCGAGGCGCTCGAGGCGCGTCTGCAGAAGAAAGACTCGGTCATCGCCGAGATCTCCGCGGAGTATGGCGAACGAGCACAACGGCAAGATTCCCCGAGACTTCTGGCTGGAGGACTGGGAGCGCGAAGCAATCGTCGCCTACCACGACAAGCACCCGCTCGAGGGCTATCGCCGACTGGCGTTCATGATGCTCGACGAGGATGTCGTCGCTGCCAGTCCAACCACCGTCTGCCGCGTGCTGCGCGCTGCCGGGCGTCTCGATCGCCGAAGCCGGCGAACCTCGTCCAAGGGCGCTGGTTTCCACCAGCCCGATGACCCGCATCACCACTGGCATACCGACGTCGCCTACCTGAATCTCGGCGGGACGTTCTACTACCTGACCGCCGTGCTCGACGGCTACAGCCGCTGCCTGCTTCACTGGGAGCTGCGCGAGTCGATGACCGAGCGCGACGTCGAGATCGTCCTGCAGCGCACGAAGGAGGCCTACCCGCAAGCCAAGCCGCGACTCATCACCGACAACGGATCGGCCTTCATCGCGCGCGATTTCAAGACCTGCCTGCGCGCCGCCGGCATGACCCACGTGAGAACGTCGCCCTACTACCCGCAGTCCAATGGCAAGATCGAACGGCTCAACCAAACGATCAAGAGCAACGATCAAGAGCGAGGTCCTGCGGCGGTTTCAGCCTGATGACCCCGAGCGAGCCCGCGAGGCACTCGCCGCTTTCGCCGAGCACTACAACCGCGTACGCTTGCACAGCGCCATCGGATACATCACGCCCGCCGACATACTCGCTGGCCGACAGAAGAACATCCGGAGCGAGCGGGATCAGAAGCTGGAACGAGCTCGCGAAAGCCGTCGTCAGCGCCGCCGGCGAGCAAAGGGTGACATCGATCAGCCAAGCGTAGCCTGAACAGTCAACAAGTCACGTTTCCGCTGAGCCAAAACAAACGCACAGCGGACACCCGGCCAGACAGGCACTCCGCAGCACTACACACTGGAGCCGATCTCAAAAATCGGGCACATTCAAATCAAGGTCAACACGGATTTTGATTGGTGCGAACTGATGCCCGTGTTCACTGATGGTTTTGAATCTGGGAACACCGCTGATTGGAGCCCAACGATGCAGCCAAGCTCGTCATGATCGACATCGCCCGAGATTCGCCCATCATTCTGAAAAAACACACTTTCTCTGAAAAGACCCCGTCGCCGCTCAAAACCGATACGATCATTTCATGAACGGCGAAACCAAACCGCGACCCCGACGGACCCTCGCCGCCGCATACCTCGATACGGAAGACATGCGCGTATGCGATCAGCTACGCATTGTCATTCGCCAGCAGTGCATCTCGCAACGCACGATCGAAGACCGCATCGGGCTCACGCGCGGCTATCTGTCGCAGATTCTCGGCGGCCACGTATCGCTTCGCTATGGCCACGTGCTCGCCATACTCCACGCGATCGACATGGCGCCCAGTGCCTTCTTCGCACGCCTCTACATCAGCCCCGAGCGCACGGGCATCCACCTCGGCGGCGACGCGTATCCGCCGCTCAGCGCGGCGGAGGAGAACGCCCGGATCAACGAGGCGTTCGAAACGCTCGACGCGCGCGTGCTCCACTTCTCGCGCATGCTCGACGTCATACGCACGCGCGACACCTGGCCGCACGGACTCGAAGACGCCGTGCAGCTGGAATCCTGAGAGCGCACGCGGCGCAGCCGCGCAACGAATGCTAGCGCCGCGGATCTTCCGCCATCGGACGCGCCGCCGGACGACGGATCGGCGCACCCAGATGGGTGCGGAAGAACGCCAGCGTGCGCCGCCAGCGCGTCGCATACAGCTGCGGATCGCGCACGCGATGCGTGGCGCCGGCCAGCGGCAGGAAGTCGTGCGCGATGCCCGCGCGCGTCAGCACATCACTCGTTTTCAGCGCGTGGGTCAGGTAGACGTTGTCGTCGGCCGTGCCGTGGATCAGCAGCAGCGGACGCGTCAGCCGAGGCGCCCAGGTCAACACCGACTGTGCGTCGTAGCGCGCCGGGGCGTCCTGCGGTGAACCGAGATAGCGCTCGGTGTAGTGCGTGTCGTAGTCGCGCCAGTCGGCAACCGGCGCGCCCGCGACCGCGGCGTGAAACACGTCGGGCTGCTGCATCACCGCCAGCGCCGACGCGTACCCGCCGAACGACCAGCCGAAAATCCCGACCCGGTCGAGATCGAGCTCGGGCAGGCGCAAACCCAGCGCGCGCAGCACGCCGACCTGGTCGGTCAGCGCGACGTCGATCAGGCGATGGTGGATCGCACGCTCCCACGCGCGACCGCGGTACGGCGTACCGCGACCGTCGATCGCCACCACGATGAAGCCCTGGTCGGCCAGCCACTGCTCGAGTGCATACAAACTGCGATCGCGCTTGACCATCGCCTTGAGCGGGCCGCCATAGATGTGCACCAGCACCGGATAGCGCTGCGCCGGATCGAAGTCGCGCGGACGCAGCAGCACGGCGTGGAACGCCTCGACCGCCGGCCCATCCGCTGACGACGCATCGGCCGACGGCGACGTCGCGAGCTGGACGATGCGGTAGTCGGGCCGCGCCGGCGACGGCGGCGCTTCGGCCACCGAGGGCAGCACGCCCAGCATCTGCCCGTCGACCGCGTCGTAGACCGTCCAGCGCGGCGCGGCGTCGGGCTGACGCTCGATCAAGACCTGCAGCTTGCGCCCCGCGCCGCCGCCGAACACGGCGTCGTGCACGCCGCGCGTCGCGGTCATCCGGCGGGGCACGCCCGTGCCGTCGAGGCGGACGCGCACGAGATGACGCTCGGTCGGATCGTCGCTCGCCGTCACCACCGCCTCGCCGCGCGCGACGTCGACCGTCAGAAGATCGCGGTAGCCGAGATCGACCGGCGTGAGCGCGTGGCGCAGACCGCCGTTCGAGGCGCGACGCTCGAGCTGCCAGGCACCGTTGCGCTCGGTCGTCCACAGGAAGTCGCCGCCGGGCAGCCAGGTCGGCATCGCCGGATCGAGGTTCAGCCACGCTTCGTCGCGCTCGGTCAGCAGCTCGCGCGTTGCGCCCGTGCGCACGTCGACCTGCAGCACGCGCAGCTCGGTCTGGGCGCGGTTTTGGACGACGATCGTCAGCGGACCCGAAGCCGTCCACACGACCCGGGTCAGATACGGATAGCGCGCGCGATCCCAGCCGTCGATCCAGCGGATATCGCCGCTGCCGTCGGCCGCGATCACGCCCAGACGGACGTCGGCGTTGACGCCGCCCGCGCGCGGATACGCGAAGATGCGCGGCGGCGCCGCCGGATCGTAGGGATCGGCGATGTGGAAGCGCGCCATCGCCGCCACGTCGTTGCGCTGCACGACCAGCTTCTGGCCGTCGGGCGACCACCAGTAGCCGCGGCGGCGATCCATCTCTTCCTGCGCCACGAACTCGGCCAGGCCGAAGGTGACGTCGGTCGATTCGCGCGCGGTCAAGCGCACCGAGGTGCCGAGCTCGAGATCGGCGACGTAGAGATCGCCGTCGGCGACGTAGGCGAGCTGACGCCCGTCGGGCGACAGCCGCGGATCGTTCGGATAGCCGGCGAGCACCGGCAGCTCGCGCACCCGCAGACCGCGCACGAAGCGCGTGCCGAGCGGCACGTCGCCCGGCGGTGGCTGGGCGGCGGCGGACGCGCGCGTCCAGTCGGGGCGACCCGCGGCATCGCGCGGCGCATCGACGAGGAAGAGGCGCGCGCCGAGCGGGATCAACATGCGCCCGCCGGCGGCGTCGAAGCCGTAAGCGACGATGCCGGTGTCGGTCAGGCGCAGCCGTTCGCGCAGCGCCCACGCCTCGGCGCTCAGGTCGCCCGCCGCGTCGCCGCCGAGCAGATCGTCGGCGCGCAGCAGCACGCGACTGGCACCGTCGGCCGGATCGAAGACGTACAGGCTGCGCTCGGGCGCGCGCGGCGCGCTGCGCAGGAAGAAGACCGCGTGCCCGTCGGGCGCGATGCGAATGGCGGTCGGGCGCCCGCGGCGAAAGCCGTCGGTGCGGGCGAAGCGCAGCGGCAGATCGGCGTCGAACGCATCAGGCGACGCGGGCGCGCTGGCGCGCGGCAGAGACGCGGTCGACGGCGGCGCGGCGGGCGGCGACTGGGCGAGGAGCGGTGCGGCGAGCAGTGCGAGCGCGAGCAGCCAGCGGCCCGCGCGCGACGTGGCGCACGGAGGAAGCGAAACGATCGAACGGAACTGGGACACGGGCGGATTCCGATGCGGCGTCGATGCGCGGACAGACCGGCAGCGCGCGCGGAAACGATGGGTGGACGAACGATGGATGAAGGAGGGCGAGACCCTGCCGCGTAAGCGGCACATCAGCATAGACGATCGCGCGCCGTTCAGGAATCGTCGCGGTGCGGCATGGCATCGTCGCACGGAAAGAGCAGCTGGAAGAGGCTGCCGTGATCCAGCTCGCTCTCGACGCGCAGGGCACCGCGATGGGCGCGCACGATGCCGAGCACCGCCGCCAGGCCGAGGCCGTGGCCGGTGTCCTTGGTCGAAAAGAACGGCTCGAAGATCTGATTGCGCACGGTTTCGGACATGCCGCAGCCGTTGTCGCGCACAGCCAGGCGCACGTAGGCGCCCGGTCCGCCGCTGACCAGGTCGTAGGCCGTCAGCGCGGCGTCGTCGACGTCGACGACCTCGACCGTGATGTCGATGCGGCCGCCCGGCTCCGAGCCGATCGCGTCGGAGGCGTTGAGCACCAGGTTCATCACGATCTGCCGGAGCTGGGTCGGATCGCCGAGCACCACGGCGCGGCGTGCGTCCCCCGCCGCGGTCATCGTGCGCTGCTCGATCGCGGTGTTGTGATGCACCGACACGCGCATCAGATCGGTGATCTCGCAGACCAGCTCGGCGAGATCGACCGGATCGTCGGCGGCACCGCGCCGACCGGCGTAGGCCAGCATCTGACGACAGAGATCCGCAGCCCGACGGGCGGTGGCCTCGACCCGCTCGAGATCGACCTGGGCGTCATGGTCGTCGGCGAGCTGCAGCCGCGCCAGGCCGGCCGAACCGAGGATGCCGGTGAGCAGGTTGTTGAAGTCGTGCGCGATGCCGCCG
>JBCCOR010000359.1:0-5363 GCA_039025295.1 Acidobacteriota bacterium | reverse complement strand
GGCGTGGTTCAAATTGCGGCCAACCGACTCCGCGTCGTCGACGTGCGCGTGCGCGGCGATCGCCGCGCGCAAACTCAACAGCGCGCGCGCGACCTGCGCGGGATCGCTGTCGGCCAGCTCGACCAGGCCGTGCGCCAGGTTGTGGACCGCCGCCAAATGCGTGTCGTCGCGCATGCGCTGACGGCCGCGGCTGTGCACCGCCAAGAGGCGCTCGAGCAGACGCACCGCGCGCGCCATGCCGCCCGCGCGGCCGAGCAACACCGCGCGGTCGATCAGCGTGCGGAACCGACCGTCGGTCCGGTGCTGGCGGCGATGGCCGCGCGATGCGTCGCGCAGCAGCGCGAAACCCTCGTCGCTGTGGCCCTGGTCGAAGCGCAGGTACGCCAGGCGCTGCGACAGGCGCGCCCAGTCGTCCTCGATGTCGACCGCCAGCTCGTGCGCGCCGTCGAAGCACGCCAGCGCGCGGCGAAAGCTGTCCTCGGCGCGCTGCAGGGACGCGGCGTCGCGCGCGGTCGCGCGCTGGCAGCTGCCGATCGCCGACCACGCCCGACCCTCGAGCTGCAGCCAGCGGCCCGTGATCGCCGGCGATGCCGCGCCGCGCGTCACGCGCTCGGCCATCGTTTCGATCTGACGCTGGGCGCGCAGCGCCAGGCGCACCGCGCGCCGCGGCTGGCTCGAACGCAGGCGGTCGACCGCCGCGAGCTGACGGTCGAAGCGCTGCCAGGCGCGCGCCAGCGATGGACGCGGACCCTGACGACGCCACGCGCGGCGCGCCCGGCTCACGGATCGCCACCCGACGCGTCGTCGTCGAACAGGCCGCGCGCTTCGAGCTGCGCGATCGCCGCCTCGCAGCGCGCCACGCGCTCGGTCAAGCGACGCATTGACGCCGCGCTGCGCTTCTGCGCACGCTCGATCGCACGCGCCGCTTCCGCCTCATCGCGAAACGCCTCGAGCGCCGGATAGCCCGACTGCAGCGGCGGATAGGCCTGGCGAAAGAAGCGCGCCGGCGACAGATCGAGGGCGGACAGGATCGCGATCACGTGCTGGTATTTGAGATCGATGCGCTCCGCGAAAAGCTGGGTGATGTAGCCGCGCGAGAAACCGGCGCGCACCTCGACCTGACGGCGTGTGAGGGGCGAACGGTCGACCAGGCGGCGTAGACGCGCGATCATGCGGCGGGTTTCGGTCTCAGGCTCCATCACCTCATCGTACGCCATTGCGACGCCGCGGTTGCGCATCGGCCCGCGCGAAAAAACTAGGCACGGGGGAAAGAATCGGATAACATAGTTGACATGAAAATGATCTGTGCGACAATTAATTCGATGGGCAAAACCCCGGTTGGTTCCCGCCCGCGTCCGCGGCACACGCTGCGGCGCGTGGCGTGCTGGTTCGTGCTCCTCGCGACGCTCGCGATGCCTGCGCTCGGGCAGGCCGCGGACGACGGACTCGAGGAAGCGCTGGTGGTCTTCGTACGCGCGACCGAGAGCGAGGTTTCGCGCGCGTTCGCCGAGACCCATCTGCCCGCGCTGCGCGACGTCGCGGCGCAGCTCGATCTGCCGCTGCGCCGCGTCGATCTCGACGCATCCGACGCCGCCGCGCCGGCCGGCGTGCATCTGACGCCGCTGATCGTTTACCACGGTGCGCGCGGTCAGGCGATCTTCCAAGGGCGCTACGCCGATCCCGGCAAGGTCGCGCATTTCGTGCGCACCAGCCGCGCGGTGCCGGTTCCGTCGGAACCCGAGACGCGGCGCGGCGAGCTGGTCTGGCGCAGCGGACGCGCCGCGATCGCCGGACCGCTCAAGCTCACCGATCTCGCCGGCACGACGCCGGCCGACTTCGACGCCGACGCCTTCGCCCGCGCCGCCCTCGCCGGCCTCGACGCCGGCATGCGCGACTTCGGCGTCGTCGACGAGGTCGTTCTCGGGCCGTCGGATCGCCGCTTCTACCTCGACGTCCATCCGCATCGCAGCGAGAATGGCACGCTCTCGCTGAGCGTGGCCCTTTTCTCGCAGTTCGACTGCGTCGACGCCCTCTTCACCAACTTCGGCGATCCGATTCAGGGACCGTGGGCCGAGCGCGACGCGCTCTTCGCCCGCGCCGGCGCGCTGCTCGAAGACGCCGTGCGCGCCGAGGTCGCCGGCTCGGCGATCGGCGACGGCTTCGATCCGGTGCCGACGGCCGTGGCGAAGAACGGCTGGGCCGATCTCGGCCTCGTGCAGCCGTCGGCGGCCGACGCCGCCGCGCTCGCCGCGGCCGCGGCGATCACGCTGCCCGCGCGCTGGGCGATGCCACCGGCACCCGCCGATCCGGCCAACGCCGCGCCGCAGCTGGTGTTCCGCTTCCCGCCGCCGATCGAGCGCTACACCGGCGAGGTGCGCACGGTCGACGCCGCGCTCGATCTCGGCCCCGACGGCGCGCTCGACGGCGCGCGCGGCTGGGTCGAGGCCGGCACCGCCTCGGTGACGATGGGCGAGGAGGCGCTCGACAACGCGATTCATGCGACGATGATCCTGGTCGATCGCCATCCGTCGTCGCGCTTCACCCTCGAGCAGCTGCGCCCGGCGCGCGCCGACGACACGCAGCTACGCTTCGGCCGCGCCACGCCGGTCGTGGCCGAGGGCACGTTCGAGCTGATGGGGCAGGCCGTGCCGATGACCGTGCGCGGCGAGCTCGAGCCGGTGATCGACGCCGACGGCGCGCCGCGCCTGCGGATCGCCGTCACTGCCCGGTTTAACCTCGAGACGCCGTTCGGCATCAAAGGCCCTGACGGCCCGAAGGACGCGCGCGAAACCCTCGTGCTGCACTTCAACACCCTGCTCCAAGCCGCCGATGCTGCATCGGGCTAGGTCGCATGGCGCCGACCTCATCGCAATCGGTTCTCACCTCGATCCCCCGGCCGACCGACGGAATCGCGTCGACCGTGGGATAATCAAAACCCAACGTCCGCAGGAGTCACCCACCATGCTGCGCAAAACCTCCGTTCGTCTCACCCTCGCGTTTCTCGCCATCGCCTGCCTCATGCTCACCGCCGCCGGCGTGACCGCCAAGGACGAGCGTCCGGGCGAGCTCGAGTTCAAGGCCAACAACGCGATTTACAACGCCCACGGCAGCTTCAAGCGCTGGCACTTCACCGAGGTCAACATCCCCGACGGCGACCTCACCCGCGGCACCGTCGCCTTCGAGGTCGATCTGACCTCGGTCTGGGAGAAGGCGCAGGCGCTGGCCGATCATCTGCGCGCGCCCGACTTCTTCAACGTCAAGAAGTACCCGACCGCGACCGTCAAGATCCACAATGCCAAGGCCGCCGGCGCGGCCGACACGTACAGCGCCGAGGCCAAGATCGACTTCCTCGGCGTGTCCCGCACGGTGCCGGTGAACTTCAAGGTGACCGGCACGGATCCGCTGCGCATCGAAGGTACGGCGACGATGGACCGCACCGCCTTCAACCTGGGCGGTCCGTCGCACGACGCGAACAACGAACGATCGATCGTCAACAGCGTGTCGATCATGCTCAACACGACGGTCGCGATGCCCTGAGCCCGCGCATCGCGATCACGGCGCGCGTCGGGGACCTCTGCGGGTCCGCGGCGCGCGCGCTTTGCATCTGGGAGACGAGATGACCGAGTCCGACGCCACTGCCGCAACCGCCCCGCCCGCGCCGAACGCCTTCGCCACCGTTCGGCTGCATCCCGAGCACTACATCGACGGCGGCTGGGTGCGGCCGGCCGACGGCGGCGGTCCGCCGATCGACGTGATCCACGCCGGCACCGAGGAGGTGCTGGCGCGGGTCGTGTCGGGCACGGCCCAGGACGTCGACGCCGCGGTCGCGGCGGCGCGGCGGGCGTTCCCCGCCTGGTCGGCGCTGCCGGCCGAGGCGCGCGCCCGACATCTGCACGCCCTCGCCGACGGCATCCGCGCGAACAAGGACGAGCTTGCGAACCTGATCGCGTCGGAGGTCGGCATGCCGGTGACGCGCGCGGCCGGCGTCCAGGTGGCGCTGCCGGCGAGCACCTTCGACCAATTCGCCGAAATGATCGGCAGCTATCCGTTCGACGAGGAGGTCGGTCACTCGCTCATCACGCGCGAGCCGATCGGCGTCGTCGGCTGCATTACGCCGTGGAATTTCCCGCTGCACCAGATCATCGGCAAGATCGCGCCGGCGCTGGCGGCGGGCTGCACGGTGGTGATCAAGCCGTCGGAGATCGCGCCGCTCAACGCCTTCGTGCTGGCGCGCATCGTCCACGAGAGCGATCTGCCGCCGGGCGTCTTCAACCTGATCAGCGGCACGGGCCCGGCGGTCGGCGAGGCGCTGGCGGCGCATCCCGACGTCGACATGGTCTCGTTCACCGGCTCGACCCGCGCCGGACGTCGGGTCGCCGAGGTCGCGGCGGCGACGGTCAAGCGCGTCACCCAGGAGCTGGGCGGCAAGTCGGCGAACGTGATCCTCGACGACGCCGACCTGACGCGCGCGGTGCGCACCGGCGTCAACAACTGCTTCTTCAACTCGGGCCAGACCTGCTCGGCGTGGACGCGCATGCTCGTGCCGCAGTCGCGGCGCGACGAGGCGGTCGAGATCGCCCGGGCGACCGCCGAGCGCTTCGCCCTCGGCGATCCGCTCGCGCCGACCACCAAGCTCGGTCCGCTGGTGTCGGCCGCGCAGCGCGAGCGTGTGCGCAACTACATCCGCCAGGGCGTCGAGGACGGTGCGACGCTGGTCACCGGCGGCGCCGACGCGCCCGAGGATCTGCCGCACGGCTTCTTCGTGCGCCCGACGGTCTTCGCCGACGTCACGCCGTCGATGACGATCGCGCGCGAGGAGATTTTCGGCCCGGTGCTGTCGATCCTCACCTACGCTGACGAGGACGAGGCGGTCGCGATCGCCAACGACAGCATCTACGGCCTGAGCGGCGCGGTGTGGTCGGGCGACGAGGAGCGCGCCCTGCGCGTGGCGCGTCGTCTGCGCACCGGCCAGGTCGACATCAACGGCGCGCGCTACAACTCGAGCGCGCCCTTCGGCGGCTACAAGCAGTCGGGCAACGGCCGCGAGTTCGGCACCTACGGCCTCGAGGAATATCTCGAGGTCAAGGCGATCCAGCGGGTCGTGCCGCAGGGCTGACGCGCAGCGCGTCGGAAATCGGGTAGGGGCGGCCGGGTTCGCCCCGGCCGGCCCCTCCCACACCACCGTACGTACGGATCCGTATACGGCGGTTCGAAGCGTTGAGGTCACATCTCCAGCCGGGGCACACCCATCTGATCGAATCGCGTGTTCGGCAGCGCGATGTGGATCTTCTTTCCAGAGTTCCGCCAACAGAACCTGGAGTTGGCTGCCACTTCCCGCGCTGCATCGTGCGAGAGTCCTCGCG
>JBCCOR010000358.1:0-5375 GCA_039025295.1 Acidobacteriota bacterium | reverse complement strand
TGATCGTGGTCGATGAGGGCACGGCCGGCGCGCCCACGCGCGCTGGCGTCGGCGGGCCGCGCCGGGTTCGGATCAGCGGTTGCGGCCGTACTTCTCGTGGCTCGAGACCCAGTCGAGCGACGAGATCGCCGAGGCCAGCGAGATCTCACCGGCGAGGGCGACGCCGGCGATGATCTCGGCGAGTTTGCGCACCCGATCGCGGCCGTAGCAGTCCATCGTCTCGAGGCACTCGCGCTGCGTCGGCAGGCTGGTGCCGCCGCCGTAGGTGGCGACGATCAGCGACGGAATGGTGATCGAGAGATGCAGATCGCCGTCCGGCGTCAGCTCGTTGTAGAGAATCGCGGCCGACGACTCGGCGACGTTGGCGACGTCCTGGCCGGTGGCGATGAACATCGCGGTGATCGCGTTGGGCGAGTGGCAGCCGTTGTTGTTCGCACCCGAGAGGAACGCGCCGACGTTGGCGACGCTGGCGTGGTAGGCGAGGCTTTCCGGCTCGACGCGCATGTTCTGCACCAGCACATCGCGCGGGATCGTCACCTCGGCGGTGACGCGCTTGCCGCGGGTGCGCATGGTGTTGACCTGCGAGCCCTTCTTGTCGGTGGCGAGGTTCGACTCGAGGTAGAAGCGGCGGATGTTGTCGTGCTGCTCGAGAATCCAGCTGCAGGCGGCGAAGGTCGCGCGGCCGACCATGTTCTGGCCGGCGGCGTCGCCGGTCGAGAAGTTGAAGCGCAGGTAGGCGAATTTGTTCGACAGGAAGGTGTCGATGTAGAGCAGCTTGGCAATGCTCGAGGTGGCCTCGGCGTGCTCGGCGATCACCGACAGATTCTCGTTGACCCAGGTGCGGAAGTCGCGCGCCTCGCGCGCCGAGTCGAAGATGAACACCGGCGCGCGCTGCATGCAGTCGTCCGAGACCGTCGCGAGTACGCCGCCCGAGAGGTTGATCACCTTGATGCCGCGGTTGTACGACGCCACCAGCGTGCCTTCGGTGGTCGCCAGCGGCACCAGGAACTCGCCCTGGGCGTACTCGCCTCGCATGTGGATCGGGCCGGCGAAGCCGAGCGGGATCTGCGCCACGCCGGTGAAGTTCTCGACGTTGCCCATGGTGGCCTTGGGGTCGATCGAGTACTTGGAGACGTGCTTGAGGGTGGCGCCGGTGTACTTCTCGACGAACTTGCGCCGCTTGCGGATGATCGCCGGGCCGTAGTCGTTGTCCTTGCTGTAGGGCACAGAGACGCGATCGGGCTTGTCAGCGGCGATGGCGTCTTTGACCTTGAAGGTCAGATCGCCGTGCGGATCGGTCTTCACCGAGATCGCGATCTCGTGCTTGCCATCATCGAGCTTCACCCCGCCGGCCTTGATCGTGACGATTTGGCGCAGCGGGAAATCGATCGTATGGCTGTCGCTGACGGCGGTGGCTTTGTGGCTCTCACCGTCGCTCAGCGTGAGGGTCAGCTTCTCGGCGGGAATCGCCTCGCCGTCGATGTGGATGTGATGAATGCCCTGAATGGTGGCGTCCATCAGCCGGTTCTTGATCGTGAACTGTGCGCCACCGCGCACATTTTCCAGGCTGCCGAAGTTGTACAGCTGTTTGAGGACAAGCGCCGGAATCTTCATGAGGGGTTCTCCTGTCGTGTCGAAGGCAAGGCTGCGCGAAATCGATGGAATGCAGTGTAGCCGAAGCGCCGCCGGGCGGGCCAGCTGGTCGCGAAGCGAGCGGGCAGTCCAGCCGGTCGCTCCAGGGCGAGCGGGCAGTCCAGCTGGTCGCGAAGCGAGCGGGCAGTCCAGCCGGTCGCCCCAGGGCGACCGGGCTCAGGCGCGGCGTCGGCCGCGCGCGTGCAGCGCGAGGCCGCCCAGGGTGGGCGCGACGTCGACGTCGGCGAAGCCGGCGCGGCGCAGGAGGGCATCGAGGCGCGGTGCGTCGAAGCGCGCGCGCCGTCCGCTGAAGCGTCGCCAGGTGACCATCGAGCCGGCAAAGCGCAGAGCGGCCAGCGGATGGCGCAGCGCCCGCCGCCGGCTGTCGGCGTCGAGCTGCGCTGCTGCATCGCGCAGGCGTCCGCGGGCGGGCTCCATGAACACGGCGACACCGTCCGGGCGCAGCGCGCGATGGGCGGCGCGGAGGACGGCGTCGGCGTCGGGCAGGAGATAGAGGAAGCTGTGTCCGGTGACGAGATCGACGTGGTCGTCGGGCACGGGCAGATGCGCGGCGTCGGCGACGAGGAACGCGCCGGTCGCGGCATCGGCATCCGCGCGCAGTCGCCGCAGCTGCACGTCGCGGGCGCGCGCGATCCCGGCAGCGGCGAAGTCGAGGCCGACGACGTGGGCGCGCTGGCCGCGCTCGGCGAGCGCGTCGACGAGGGCGAAGGTGCTCTCCCCGGGCCCGCAGCCGAGATCGAGCACCCGCAGCGTTGCTGCCCCGTCGCGGCCGGCATACGCCGCGTCGCCGGCGACGTCGAGCAGCCGCGCCGCGTGCGCGCGCCAGAACCGCTGACTGGTCAGCAGCTCATAGCCGCGCACGAACAGCCGACGACGGAAGAGATGCGCGGGCGGCTGCGTCATGGGTTCCTTCGTGCGCTCAGCCGCGTGCCGGCTGGACGGCGAAGCGGGCGCCGATGATCGGCAGCTCGTCGCGGCGGATCCAGGCGATGAAGGTGCTGGCGAAAAAGATCACGAGGGCCATGATGAACAGCGTGCCGCCGTCGTTCTGGACGACGATGCCGAGCACCGCCAGATGGCTGACGATCGCGCCCGCGATCACGCCGAGGCTCATCACCGCGCCGATCGCCGCCGTCATCGGCACCAGCAGCAGCAGCGCCACGATCAGCTCGGCGGCGCCGGTCGCGACGCGGCCCCACGGCTCGACGCCGAGCTGGGTGAAGATCCACACGGCCTCGGGGGCGGCGGTGAACTTGAAGAAGAGGGTCTGGAGATAGAGCACGGCCACGGCGATCTGGGCGATCCACAGACTGATGTTCAGGGCCTTCGAGCGGGGTGCGGACATGGCGAGCCTCCGGCGACGGTCGAAACCGCCGAGAATCAATCGGTTGAGCATGGGGAACAGCATCGTTGGGCGCGCGCGAGCCTCACTGGAGATCTTGACGCCGTGCGCGATTCGGTTACGCCGTCCCGCATGGACCGATCGCGCCCGCTATGACGCCGCGTCCTCCGCGATCGGCGTCAGCACCTCGGGATCGTCGTTGGCCGGGCGGTTGACCCGTCGCGACACGGCCACGTGCTCGAGCGGCGACGCGCCGGCGTAGGGCACGAGCAGCGCCTCGAGCACCTCGCGCGCCGAGACGCCCGGATCGAGCCACAGATCCCACGCATCGGCGTCGAGGATCACCGGCATCCGGTGATGCAGCGCGCTCACCTGGTCGTTGGCCTGCGTGGTCAGGATCGTGTAGCTGTCGATCGGCCCCTCGGGTCCCTTGTTCCAATGCTCCCAAAGCCCGGCCAGGACGAACGGTGCGCGCCCCGCGCGGTGGATGTGGTGCGGCTGCTTGCCGTCGGGGGTTTTCGTCCATTCGTAGAAGCCGTCGGTGAGCACCAGACAGCGGCGGCGCTTGAAGGCGCTGCGGAACGACGGCTTCTCGGCGACGGTCTCGGCGCGTGCGTTGATCATGCGGTTGCCGATCGAGGGATCCTTCGCCCACGACGGGATCAAGCCCCAGCGCAGATGGGTGACGGCGCGCACCTCGCGCTCCGGATCGACGCGCACCACCGGCGCGTGCTGCGTCGGGGCGATGTTGTAGCGCGGCGTGAGGCCGACGCCGTCGCTGTGCTCGACCGATAGATCGTCGAGCAGCGTGCCGGGATCGGTCAGGGTGTAGCGTCCGCACATGGGCCAGTCCTCCTCGAAGCGTGAACGACGCGCGTGGGCGCGGCGCGGGTCTGGAGCAAGCTTGACAGATCGTGAACGGGCGTGCGCGCCGGGGCCTGAGAGAGGTTTTTCCAAAAATTCTGGTTTCAAACTTTGGGATTTCCCGTCCTGCAACCGTTTGGTTAGGTGTAGGACCTTTTTTCTGGGAGATCCCATGCGACCGAAACCTTCTCTGCTGCTGTTCCTCCTCACCGCGCTGCTGGCGCTGGTCATCATGCGACCTGCCGCGGCCGGCGAGGTTCCGCAACACCCCAACCCGTTCAACGACCTCCCTCAGCACGTGCTCGATGCGCTCGCTGCTGGCGGCGAGATCACGATCGACCACGAATACCAGCACGGTGTTCGCACGAAGTCGAAATACCGCGGCGCCGACTGGTACCTGCTCGACCGTACGGTCGACCGCTCGGGCGTCGTGCTGTCGGAGCGTGACGCGTCCGGGCTCGAGATCGCTTATGTGTACGACCAGCTCCACCGCGTCACGGCGGTGAAGCCCAGTGCGGCGCACGGCGGTGCGTGGGTGCAGATTCGTCACTCGATCGCCTCGACCGGCCCGAAGATGGAGTTGTTCTACCGTCCCAACGGCTCCATGACCGCGACGCCTGTTGCGCGCGAGGAGCTCTACTTCGACGGCTTCGGTCGCCTGTGGAAGGAGCGCCGGCTGATGCCTGGCGCGGTGTGGGCCGAACGGCTGACGGAGCGATACGCGTCAGGCGAGCTGAAGCGCGTCTCGACCTGGCACGGTGGCGGCAAGCCCGCGCGCTGGACAACCTACAGCGACTACGACGCCTTCGGTCGCCCCGGAAGCATCACGCAGCCCGACGGCGCCCGCGTGGACTTCACCTATCGCGGCATTCGCGAGGTTGTGCGCACACAGCAGGTCGCGACCAGTGAGCACGGCCAGACGGCGTACGCGACGATCGAGCGCTACGACGCTCGGGGTCGACTGCTGCAGGTTGTCGAGCCCGCGGGCGGTGCGGAGGCGAGATACACCTATGACGTCGCGGGCAGATTGCGCGTCGCGACGATCAAGCCGCGCGGCGGCGGGGTGACGCAGACGCGTCGCTGGGACTACGACGGACGGGGCTTCCTGCTGTCGGAGGAGCATCCCGAGAGCGGTCGCTCCGAGTACGGCCTGTACGACGCCCGCGGCCGCGCGCATCGCGTGATCGACGGCACGAGCGATCTGCTGTTCTCCTACGATGAATTCGAACGCCTGACGCAGGTGCGCGAGACGGGTTCGGATCGCCCGTGGCAGTCGTTCGTCTATGGCACCTCAGGTCGTTCAAAGAACCGCTTGATCGAAGCGATCGGGCACAACTGGATCCGCATCCCGTGGGCGCCATCGCTCCTGACCGACATCGCGGTCACCGAGACATACGCGCACGACGGCCCGGGCGGCGCGGTGTCGAGCAAGACGACCGAGGTCAGCGGCGGGCAGCGATTCACGCAAGCCTGGTCGTACAACGATCTTGGTGACGTCACGACGCTCACCCACCCG